>JANOJW010000152.1:0-8039 GCA_031418955.1 Hyphomicrobiales bacterium
GTCCGGAAACGGCAGGTCGGGGCGGAGGGATGGTCTCCGATCGAACAAAGGGATGGTGCGCGAGGGCAGGAAGATCACCTTTGGCCGGTCAGCTCACCCACTCGCAACAGCGAGGAGGCACTAACGTCGCGGCTCGTGCCATCCGCCAAGGATTGAGCCTTTACTAGCCTGCCAACACGACGAATTTCCGCAAGCTCCGCAAGGATGGCAGCCTTCATGGCGTTGTCGGAATGATAGGCAAGCATCGCGCGGCCCTTTTCGGTTTCGCCTCCCACTTATCGCCTGCTTGGACCAATTGCGCCACTGCCTCAGCAGCTGGACGAAGCTGACGTTCTGAAGCATGCAGTCCGCCGCCGCTTTCCGGCAGCACCTGGCCAATCGCGTCCTGCACCTGCCGGGCGAGGCACGCGCGGCCGCGCCTGGTCGCGTCAGCGGCGCAGCTCGCGCATGATGCGCTCGAGGTCTTGAGGCCCGCCCGTACCCATCTGGCGCTGCAGATCGCGAAGTTGATCGTTCATCTGCTCGGCGGCGCGGCGCAGATCCTCGCTGTTGCGGATCGGCCCGAGATCGACCGGCATCGGCATGTTGGGAGCAGCATCTCGCAGCGCGCGAGCGACCTGCTCCTGTGCCTCGCGGATCGCCGCCGGGTCGGGAGCCGGCATCGACGGCGCGTTGCCGCCGGTCAGCGATCGCCACAGCTCGCGAAAGCCGCCATTGGGCACGACTCTGATGGGCGGTCCGGGCGGCGGCAACGGCAGGTCCGGCAGCTTGGGGCTAGGCCGCGCCACGTGCGCCGTGGTCGCCACTTCGATCTGCGGGATGCCGACCAGGCCCAGCAGCGACGTCGGGATGCGCGTCTGCATGGCAATCTCGACGAACGACTTGTCGGACGGCACCACCACCTCGAACGGCACCTCGCGCAGGTCGCCTTCGAGATTGGCGTCAAGGTGCCGGCGCACGACCTTGAACAGCTGATCGCGATCGAGGTGTAGCTGATGGCTTGCCGCCACGGCAGCGGCGTCAGACGCGCTCTGGAGCTGGTTGCGCGCCTGCGAGGCGCGTCCGTAGTCGAGACCCGCCGCCACCACGCCGATCACCGGCACGAGAACGGCCGCGAACACCACGGCGACATTGCCGCGCTCGTGGCGAACGAATGATCCAAGCACGTTGCCCCCTCCTGCGCCGGCTGGCGCCTTCAGATGCCCACCCGCATCCGGCGCACGCTATCTGACGGCGCAGCATGCCCCGGCCAGAGTTGAGCAATGCCGAACAACCGCCATCGCGAGCCGCGGAACGGCGGATTTGAGTGAACAACCCCTTGCCGGATGCCGCGGAACGGCGCGCTTTGGCTCACTCTCTGGCCGTGCTACCAGCACGCGATCGATGGACGGAGGGGCCCCATGTTCACGCTCGACGAGCTCGAAGCCGCAGCACGCCTCGTGCACGCAGAGATGTCGCCGACGCCGCAGCATCGCTGGCCGCTGCTCTCGGCAAGGCTCGGCGTCGACGTCGTCGTCAAACACGAGAACCACACGCCTGCCGGCGCCTTCAAGGTGCGCGGCGGCATCGTCTACATCGACGAGCTGAAGCGCGCTGGCGGCGGCCGCGCCGGCATCATCACGGCGACGCGCGGCAACCATGGCCAGTCCATCGCGCGGGCCGCCACCGCCGCCGGCATCGCAGCGACGATCGTCGTGCCGCGCGGCAACTCGCCCGAGAAGAACGCCGCGATGCGCGGCTTCGGCGCGACGCTGATCGAGCACGGCGCCGATTTCGACGAGGCTAAGTCCGAGGCCGCGCGGCTCGCCGAAGCAAAGGGCCTGACCCTGGTGCCCTCGTTTCACGCAGGCCTCGTCAGGGGCGTCGCGACCTATGCGCTGGAGCTGTTTCGCGCGACGCCCGATCTCGCCGCCGTCTACGTGCCGATCGGGCTCGGCTCCGGCATCTGCGGCGTGATCAAGACCCGCGACCTGCTCGGGCTCTCGACGAAGGTGATCGGTGTCGTCGCCGACACTGCGCCGGCCTACGCGCTGTCCTTCGAGGCCGGCCACGTGGTGCCGACGAACTCAGCTCGCACGTTCGCCGACGGCATGGCGGTGCGCGAGCCGAATGCCGAGGCGCTGGCGATGATCAGGGCGGGCGCCGAGCGCGTTGTGCGCATTGGTGAGGACGCGATCGCGGAGGCGATGCGGATCCTGTTCGAGGACACCCACAACGTCGCCGAGGGCGCGGGTGCCGCCCCGTTTGCCGCGCTGATGGCGGAGCGGACGCACTGGCAGGGACAGCGCGTCGCGGTGATCGTGTCGGGCGGCAACGTCGACCGGCCTGTCTACGGCGAGGTGCTCGCGGGCCGGACGCCGCAGGTGTGACGGGCGGCACGCAACTGCCCTGTAGGTCGGGTAGAGCCCTGCACTCGCGAGACCCGACATGACACGGCACGACGCCGTCGGGTCTCGTCTCGCCAAGTGCAGAGCGGCCTTCTACCCGACCTTGTCTGTCGCCGCCAGCGCCTGCTCGAGATCGTCGACGATGTCGGCTGGGTCCTCGATGCCGATCGAGAGGCGCACCACATCTGGGCCGGCGCCTGCGGCCTTGCGCTGCTCGTCGGTGAGCTGGCGGTGGGTGGTCGAGGCCGGATGGATGACGAGACTGCGGACGTCGCCGATGTTGGCGAGGTGCGAGAACAGTTTCAGGCCCGACACCAGCTTGACACCGGCCTCGTAGCCGCCCTTGACGCCGATCGTGAACACCGAGCCCGCGCCCTTCGGGCAGATTTTCTTCGCAAGCGCATTGTACTTATTCGACTCGAGGCCCGCGTAGTTCACCCACGCCACCTTCGGATGTTTCTCGAGGTACTTCGCGACCGCCACCGCATTCGAGCAGTGCTTCTCCATGCGCAGCGGCAGCGTCTCGAGGCCGGTGAGGATCAGGAACGCGTTCATCGGCGCGATCGAGGGCCCGAGATCCCGCAATCCCATCACGCGGCAGGCGATGGCGAAGGCGAAGTTGCCGAACGTCTCGGCGAGCTTCATGCCGTTGTAGCTCGGGTTGGGATCGGTCATGGTCGGGTAGCGCCGCTTCGATTTCATCCAGTCGAAGGTGCCGCAGTCGACGATCACGCCGCCCATCGAGTTGCCATGTCCGCCCATGAATTTGGTCATCGAGTGGATGACGATGTCGGCGCCGTGATCCTTCGGGCGGCACAGGTAGGGCGAGGCCAGCGTGTTGTCGACGATCAGCGGCAGCCCGTGCTTCTTGGCGATCGCAGCGATGGCTGGGATGTCGACGATGACGCCGCCGGGGTTGGCGACGCTTTCGACCATGATCGCCTTCGATTTCGGCGTGATCGCCGCCTCGATGCTGGCGGGGTCGGTCGAGTCGCCCCACTTCACGGTCCAGCCGAACTTCTTGAACGCGTGGTTGAACTGGTTGATCGAGCCGCCGTAGAGCTGCCGCCCCGCGACGAACTCGTCGCCCTGTTCGCACAGCGTGTGGAACACGATCAGCTGTGCTGCATGCCCCGATGCGACGGCGAGCGCGGCGGTGCCGCCCTCGAGCGCTGCGACCCGCTGCTCGAGCGCGCCCTGTGTCGGATTGCCGATGCGCGAGTAGATGTTGCCGAACACCTCGAGATTGAACAGCGCCGCCGCATGGTCCGCGTCGTTGAACACGAACGCCGTGGTCTGGTAGATCGGCGTCACGCGCGCGCCGGTGGCAGGATCGGGGACGGCGCCTGCATGCACGGCGAGCGTGGCGAATCCGGGTGTCTTGTCGGCCATGAAAGCTCCTCTCGGGCGCGTGTGAGAATGCCGCATCAACGGCCACCGCATCCCGAGAGTCAACGAGGAACTCGCTGCTTTCGTCCTTGGCTGGATGCGCGCGTCACGCGGCCTTGATGTTGGAACGCTTGACGTGGTCGAGGTTGGCGCCTTCGATGCGGATCAGCTTGGTCGGCGCTTGCCGGTTCGGCGAGTGCACCACGCCGACGTCGTAGATCTGCGCATCGCCGGGCTTCATGGTGTAGACCTTGACCGCCTCGACCAGCGACGGCGTCTCGCCCGCGCCCTTCTGCACGATTTTCCAGTCGGTCATCTCGGTGATGCCGACGGCCTGTCCATAAATCGCCCAGCTCGAGCCGTGGTCGTGCGGCTTGCCGACAGCCTTGTCGTCGTGCACGTGACCGCAGATGCAGAAGCCGAGTTCGGGATCCTCGTAGAGCACCTTGCGCGGGCGGCACTGCTCGGCGGTGAGATGCTGGGCGACCAGCTCCTTGTTGAGCAGCGCCTTCGACAGGATCCGGGCGACCGCCTGCTTACCGGCAGGGCTCGGATCCGTCTTGAGGGTCGCGCGGATCTCGCTGGCGAGCTGCTCGAGCGTGTAGGCCATGGGTCGGGGCTCCTCTCTGTGCGCCCCCGCAGGCCGGAGGCAGGTGCATCGAGACCATATTGTGCATGCCGCCGATCAGGGATCAACCGTCTCCGTTCGACCCGGCTGCCAATGCAGCTATGCCAGGCGACTCGCCCGAGGCGAAAAATCATTCCCGGACCGGGTTAGTGGTCAGCATGCGCGGCCGTCACGCCAGATACCGCTTTTCCAGCATGCAATGGCAGCCGTTGTTGCCGTTGACCAGCTGGGTGACGCGCAGGTCGGCCGCCAGCGAGCACAGCATGTAGGCGTCCTCGCGCGACAGATTCTTGCGCTCGCAGATCAGCGCGATCATCTCGCGCAGCGCGATTTTGGCTGCTTGGTCGAGATCGGGATCGAAGGCCATGGTGATCGCGTGCGTGGGCGTTTCCGCGCGCGGCCAGCGCAACTTCAGCCCCTTGCGGAGCTTGAACGTGAACGTGCCGGTCAACGCCGTCTCGATCGCCGTCACACAGACTTCGCCGTCGCCCTGGGCGCCGTGCCCGTCGCCGCACGAAAAATTGGCGCCCGGCACATGCACAGGCAGCAGCAGCGTGGTGCCGGCGACCAGCTCCTTGTTGTCGAGGTTGCCGCCGTGCCGATTGGGGGGCAGTGACGACACCGAGCCCCAGGACGGCGGCGGCGCCACGCCCATCACGCCGAAGAACGGCCGCAGCGGGATCTCCGCCCCCCACGACAGCGTGCCGACGCGGCGTGCGCGGTCGAGCGGGATGTGCACGATACGCACCTCGTCGAACTCGCCGGGCAGCGCACCCGACAGCGGGCGGATCGCGTTGTAGCCCCAGTCCTGCCTCAGCTCGATCGTCTCGATCTGCACTTCGAGCGCATCGCCCGGCATCGCGCCCTTGATCGCAATCGGCCCGGTCAGCAGATGTCCAACGCCGAGCTTGCGCGGCACCCGGGCGTGGATCTCCGGCAGTTCAGGCGGCAGCTGGAAACCCGAGCCGGGTCCCGGCATCACGTCCGGCGAGCCCGACAGCGTCTCGACGGTGACACGGTCGCCGGGCTCGATGGCGAGCACGGGCGGCACCACGGCATCGAAATAGCCCCAGTGGACGGTCGAGGTGGTGGATGTGAGCGTGTGGTGGGTCATGCAGCGGGCTCCTGTTTATGTGCGAGCATACCCGGCTACTCCGAGGTCAGGAACGCCACGAGAAGGTGGAGATATGTCCGATATTCGCGAAATGGATGGATCTCATCGGGACCAATCTCGAGGGCTGCAGCCATGGCAGCAACGGCCAAGGTGGCGATCCAATGTGCGGCGCGCTAGGCTCAGTCGACGATCCTTTTCGTGCTGGAGTAGAGCGTGTCAAAGCTTGGACCAGGGCGCCCTCGCATGTCTAGGCTAGCCCTACCGTCGCACGTGCGCATTGTCCGGGCTCGGGGCCGAGAGTACTACTATTACGAACCGTTCCGCGGCACGAAGCAGGAGGGCCAGCGCGTTGCTCTACCTGGCGCTCCCACACTGCCCGACGGCACCCCTTGCACCTCTTGGTGGGCCGCCTATCGGGCAGCCTCTGGCACGACAGCCCCGAGTACACGCGCGGCACCTTTGCTGCGCTGGTGCTGTCATGGGCTGGCCGCGCCACCGACGACGGCGGGGAACAGGAGCCTAGCACTGAATGGGCGGCCCTTGCCAGCAACACACGCCGCAATTATCGCACCGCGCTCGGCCGCATTTTGACGGCATGGGGCGATCTTTCGGTGCGCGCGCTCGAGCCGCGGCATGTGCTAGAACTGCGCGACGTAATGCGCGACACACCGGAAGCCGCCAACACACTGTTCCAGTGCCTGTCCTCGGTTCTGCAATGGTCGGTGCCGCGCGGCTGGCGCTCCGACAACCCCTGCGAGCACGTGCCCCTGTTTCCTCCGGGAACACCATGGGCCGCGTGGAGTTGGGAGGCGATCGAGGCTTGGAATACGTTTGCAGTGCCGAAGATGCGGCTTGCTGCAAAACTGTTGCTCTATACCGGTCAGCGTTGGGGCGATGCGTTGCCCATGACATGGGCCGATGTGGACCGCGGCTTGATCCACGTGTGCCAAGAAAAGACGGGGAGGCGCGTGTGGATTCCGCTGCACCGCGACCTCCGTGCCGATCTCGACACGACGCGGCGGACCTCGACACGGATCCTCACTGGCGAGCGCGGCCGGCCGTTCACAAAAGAGAGTTTCAAAACGGCTTGGCAGCGCCAGCACGAATGCATCGAACTCGTCACCGGGGCCTGCCACGGGCTCGTTCCGCACGGGCTCAGGAAGTCGGCCGTGTGCTTCCTGATCGAGGCAGGTTCCGACGTGGAGGAAGTGATGGCGATCACCGGTCAGAGCCGCGCCATGGTCGAGCACTATGCGGCGGATCTGAACCGGCAGCGACTTGCGGCACGGGCCATCGCCAAATGGGAGCAGGATGGGGGAATTGGAAAACGGATCGCCGAAATTGGAAAACAAGTGCGCTCGTGATTGGCTAAGTCTTTGAATTCCTGGTGGGCGCGACAGGGATTGAACCTGTGACCCCACCCGTGTGAAGGGTGTGCTCTACCGCTGAGCTACGCGCCCAAGCCTATGTTTTTCTTCTATTTTTCCGTCCGCCTCCTGATCTTTTTCGTTCAAGCTCAGTGATATCACTCAGCTTGGACGGGCACAGAGGCTGCGAAGAGAACATCAAGACTCGTGACGTGTCTTTAGCCGTCTGGGGCACCGTTTGCAACAGCCGCGAGACAAGAGCGCCATGCCGGCGACTGGGATCGAGGCGGCTACGGCTGGCACTCCGCCGCACTACCGGCCGTCCGAGGATAACATTCAGATGCAGGATGCTGGCAGATGCAGGATGCTGGGCTGTTCACCGGCGCGGACACGTCGAGCGCCACGAAGATCTGTATCCAACACTATTGCATGAGGCAGCCCATGCCTCGGGCCATTCATCGAGGCTCGATCGCAAGTTCGCCGGCCGATGCCCAGGGACGTGGTCGCGCGGGAGGAACTTTTAGCCGAACTGGCGCCATTCGTTACGCCGAACTGACGCGGACTGCGGCGGCCATAATTGTCTCCACAGGTCAGCGTGTCGACTACTGTCGATTGTCAGAGGGCATGAAGGAATTGAAAGGCATTCAGTGGGTCAAGAAGGGAGCGGTCGTGGCTTCCGAAACGGAGACCGCCCGCTTCAACAATTCACCCGACCTCATCGCCAAATCGGAGCGGCGGTCAGCAGAAATTGACATTCGTTCATGGCTTGGGGGAACGCGTAGCCTTACAGCGCTTGAGGAAGTCGTTGGTCTCGGCAGTTACGGCCGGACACCCACGGTGCTCACTTGCCAGGGCGTTGAAGAGCAACGCTACGGTTACGAGGATGGCAGTGCGGATTCCGATGATCGCGGACAGCGATTCCGATCCATCGCGGACAGTGGTCCGATGATCCCGGACAGTTCCTGACGAACGTTCAATCCGATGCTCCCGGCGATTCGCGAATCAGTCGAACGCCACCCCTCGTCAACAAAAAGCGCGGGGGCGTGAGCGATGGCCGGGAAGAGGGCGTCAATGAGGAAGATCCGAGACGTGTTGCGGCTCACGCACGAGCTGCGTTTGAGCGTGCGCGAGGTGAGCGAGGCGACCGGCGTCGG
>JANOJW010000153.1:0-1633 GCA_031418955.1 Hyphomicrobiales bacterium
CCCAGCGACATGCATGCCGTTCTGTTCCGCCGGCTGCCACTGCTCACGCGGTCGGAGTTCGATGCCATGCGCGTGCGGCTGCTCGGCCCGAGCGGTACCAGCGTCTCGACCCACGATCATAACCTCATTAGAGCGCAAAACATCTACCGGCATGTGCGCAAAGACGACAAGTTCGGCGCTTATGCCTTCCTTGATGACGACCAGTTTCTGCCGCTGCTCGACGCGCTCATGCAGAACAAGCCTGAGCTGCTGCACGATTTGTACCGGAAGAACTTTACCGGTGAGCTTGGCGGAGCCAAAGCTGGGCCGTTGGTCGAATTCCTTAGCAAGGGAAGGCTCGAGCCGGCCGTCGTATGTCCGGAGGGGGAGTGCTACACGTCTCGCATGGACGGGCTAGGCCACCTCGAGCTTGTGCTCAATTCTGGCAAAGTCGCATATGTGCGCGGCGTTCTCCAGATCAATCGACAGGGAACCGAGGGCTATGTCGGCACCGTGGCCGCGAGTTTGGCGCTGCTGGTGGCAGCTGGATTCGCGGCCGAAGAAGTCCTGAATCTGCTCCCGGCATTGCGCGAGCCGGCGTTGCGATGCAACTTCGGCACTGCATTGATCGAGACTGAGAAAGGCATACTTTACTCGAGTAGCCTAGACGAGGCGGGCAAGACAATTCTTGTAATCGCGCCGCGAACTCGGTGATCAGTGCTCGGGTGCCTCTCCGGAGGCAAGCCTTTCCAGTGCTGTGCTGTGCCGTGTCGCGTCGGGTCTGCGCCAAGTGCAGGGCTTACTCGACCTTCGCCACAAGCTCACCACGGAGCCCCTCATGATCAAGCGCATGTCGATCCTCACGCGACGGGCCGAGGTGACGCCGGAGGATTTCCGCGCGCACTGGTTCGGGCTGCATGCGGATCTCGTGAAACGCATGCCGCAGGTGCGCGGCTATGTGCAGAACCTGTGGCTCGGGCCTGGGCCCAATCCGCTGCGCCCGCCGGGCCCGCACCGGATCGACGGCATCGTCGAGCTGTGGTTCGACGACGCAGCGTCGATGGATGCGGCGTTCGCTTCCGATAGGGGACAAGAGCTGATGGCCGACGGGCAGGAGTTCATCGCCGCCGTGACGACGTTCGTGGTCGAGGAGCGGGTGTGCATTGCGGGTCCGCGCGGGGCGACGAAATTCATCGGCGTGTTCAACAGGCGCGTGCATCTCGACGAGGCCGCGTTCCGCCGCCAATGGGCTATCGAGCATCCCCCGCATGTTCAGGCCGGCGTGCCGCATGCCGTGCGCTACGTGCAGGCGCAAGTGATCGACCGGGCGCATCGCCATGCGCTGGCCTCGGGCGGCGGCGCGGCGGTCGACGGCTTCGTCGAGATCTCCTGGCCCTCGGCGCAGGCCATGTCAGCCGACATGAGCGGCCCGACGATCGGCGCCATGCGCGCCGACGCCGACCGCTTCATCGAGGCGATCTCGGGCTCGACAGTCGAGGAGCGCGTCGTGATCCTCCCGTCGTCGTGATACCGCGCGCGCCGCCTGGATTTGCTATAGTGTGCACCACTCACCACATGCCGCACCGGGTCCAACATGCAACGCTATGCCACCCTCTCGGACCTTCCCGACACGCTGCCGGTGTTCCCGCTCGTC
>JANOJW010000154.1:0-11223 GCA_031418955.1 Hyphomicrobiales bacterium
GGCCTGGGCCGCGCTGATGCTGCCGATCATCATCCTGGGCGTGACGATCGGCTGGTTCTACATCGCCCCGCCGGACTGGCATTGAGGCCGATGTAGCCGCCCCTCACGCTCTGAGCTTCACGTTCTTCAGTGGCAGCGAGCGCACCGGGCGCCCGGTTGCCGCGTGGATCGCGTTCATCACCGCCGGCGCTGAGCATGCCGGGAAGCGCGACGTCGATCGCGTAGACCTTGCGCCCGTCGGAGCTTGTCGGCGGTGTCGAGCCGCTTCAACGGTTTGCCGGCGATCTTCCAGTCCTTCGGGTCCTTGAGCTTCATCGCCTTGGCGTCGGGAACGGGGAGCTTCGCTGCTGCAGCCGCCACCCGGCCGTAGGTCGTGCGCCGTTTGGACGCCGCGTGCGTGATGACGCCCTTGTCGACCGTCAACTCGGCGACCGGCACCTTCCACTGGTCGGCCGCCGCCTGCAGCAGCATGGTGCGCGCGACGGCGCCGCCCTGCCGCACATACTCGTGCGAGATGCGGATGCCGCGGCTGCCGCCAGTCGAGAACTCGCCCCAGATGCGTTTGCGCGCGTGGCTCTGGCCCGGCGTCGGCATCTCGGTGTTCACCTTCGACCAGTCGCACTCGAGCTCCTCGGCGACGAGTTGCGCGAGACCGGTCAACGTGCCCTGCCCCATCTCGGAGCGCACGATGCGGATCACCACGTCGTCGTTCGGCCGCACCACGACCCAGGCGCCGATCTCGTTGCCGCGCTGGGGGCGAAGGCGGGATTGACCCATCCTTGCGGGGCTTTTTGCTGGGCCACAGCCGTGCCGTCGACGTCGATACCGATGGCGAGGCCGCCTGCCGCTGCGGCGGTCCCGGCGAGAACGGTGCGGCGGGACATCGTCGAGGATGCGTGTGATTTCGTCATTACAGTGTCACTCAGCCTTTCTTCTTGGAGCCGGCCGGCCCGGCGGCCAGCGTCGCGGCTGTATGCACGGCGGCGCGGATGCGCTGATAGGTTCCGCAGCGGCAGATGTTGGTCATCGCCTCGTCGATGTCGGCATCGGTCGGCTTCGGCTTCTTCTTCAGGAGCGCGGCAGCCGCCATGATCTGGCCCGACTGGCAGTAGCCGCACTGCGGCACGTCGTGCTGCGCCCAGGCGCGCTGCACCGGATGCGACGCGCCGGGCGCCAATCCCTCGATGGTGACGATTTTGTCGGTGGCCTTGAGCTGAGACACGGGGATCGCGCACGAGCGCTGCACCTCGCCATTGATGTGCACCGAGCAGGCGCCGCACTGCGAGACGCCACAGCCGTACTTGGTGCCGGTCAGCCCCGCCTGCTCACGCAGCGCCCACAGCAGCGGCGTATCGCCCGCCACCTTGAGGTCGACGACCTTTCCGTTGAGGTTGAGCTTCGCCATCTGCGCACTCCTCGAGTTACGACCGTCTCGCTTGATGCTGGTGTCGCTTAGGCCACGCCCGTCAATCCGGCGCGAAAATGTTGACGCCGTCTTTGTGCGCGACGCGGCCCTTGGCGCCGATCATGTCGCGCGCGACCATATCCTGCAGCAGGCGCGCGTCGTCAGCCGTGTTGGCGATGAAGCGGCGGCCGTCGCCCAGGCGGCCGAACAGGATCGCGTAGGACGGCCCCTTGCGGTCGTGGATCACCGTGTAGGTCTCGACCGTTGCCGCCCCGTTTGCAGCTTCCGCCACCGCCGGCCCCTTGTCGCGATCGATCGCCGCCTGATAGATGGCCGGATCCTTCGGCTTGAATGGTTTCGTCGGCGGCTTGGTCGAATAGATGCCGGCCGACTGCTTCGTCACGTAGTTGCCGTTCGCCGTCACCATGCCGATGCTACCGGGCTTTCCGCGCACCTCGTCCATCATCTGCGCGATCGAATGCGTAACGTAGTTGTTCCCCGGCCCGCCGAAGTACGGGAGCCCGCCCGTCACCGTGAGCCCGCGACTGTCGCTCTCGGGAATGCCCATCTCCGCGCAGGCGATCTGCACGGCGGACGGGAAGCAGCTGTAGAGATCGAACCGGTCGATGTCGTCGACGCCGAGACCCGCCATCTCGAATGTCTCGCGCCCCACCACGCGCATCGCGGGCGAGGAGTGGAAGTTGTGGCGATCCAAGATGTACCAGTGGTCGTGCGCGTCGGCGCAGCCGTGGAGATAGACCCAGCGGTCCTCGGGGATGCCGAGCTCTTTCGCCTTCGCGACCGAGGTCAGGATCACCGCCGCGGCCTGATCGATGAACGCATTCGAGTTCATCAGCTTGGTATACGGAAAGCCGATGTAAGGATTGTCTGCCGACACGGCGGCGATCTCTTCGGCCGTGAAACCCTGTCGGCGGTCGGCAAGCGGATTGCGCTTGGCGACGTCGGCAAAGTGCGCAAACAGCTTTCCGATCGCGGCCATGTGCTGGGGCACCGTGCGGCCGTGATGCGCCCGGATCCCGGTCTCGAACAGCGGATAGGCGAAGATCGCGCCCGCCATGCGATGGCGATCCTCCATGTCGCTCCAGCCGCGGGTGGAAACTCCCCAAGTTTCGGCTTGCGCCTGCGGTTGCCCCATGCCCTTGGGCCCTCGTCCCGAGGGACCCGCAACCGGCGCTTCTCCTTGCGCCTTCAGTTGCCCACCCGCAACCGGCGCGCCTCCAACATCCTCGTTCCAGTCGAGCGCGAGCTTGGCCCGCTCGGCCGCCTTCTGTGTCGCCAGCGCCTCGCCGCCGCAGATCAGCGCGGCCGACACCTCGCCCCGCGTCACCATCTCGAACAGGCGGTTGACGCACCACTGCGGCATGTTCCCGCCGGGATGTGTGTAGACGAGGCGCTGAGCTCCGGTATTGCCGATACGATTGGCGATCGACTTTGGCGGGTTCTTCGGGCCGCCGAACGGGCTCTTGAAGCGCCAGCTCGTGTCGGAGAACGATCGCAGCACCACGATCGTGTCCAGTGCACGCAGCAGCGCCGCGCCGCCGCGCGCATTCTCGGCCGCCTGCTTTGCGGCCGCAGCGGTCAGATCCATGGCGGCGAGCGCGCGTTTGGGATCGGGTTCGCGCTGGGTGATCTGACCGGCCCCGACCAGAATGGGAATGCGGCTCGCGTCCATGCTCTCCTCGCGCGTCGATCGTCGGAATAGTTGCTCTTGCGAAATCAGGAACTCTCGCGGATGTCGCGCGCCGTCTTGGCGGCGGGCCGCTCCCAGCACGCGCGATACCAGCGCGAAACGTGCTTCATCGAGCCGAAGTCCATCTTGATCAGCCGGTACATGGCGGACGCCGTGTTGAGATCGGCGACCGAGAAGCTGTCCGGGGTGACGAGATACTGCTGCTTTGACAGTACGCCATCGAGCACACCCAGCGGCACGTTGAGCACCTCGCGCGCCGCCTTCAGCTTGGCTGAATCGCGCTGCTCGGGCGGCAGTACGTGATCATGCGCTGCCCAGTCGTTGACCTGCTTGTCGAGCTCGAACACGGTCCAGTGCGACCACTGCCAGCAGCGCGCCTCGTCTTCCGGCGACTTCGGGTAGAGCTTGCCGTGCTTCTTGGCGAGATAGAGGTTGATCGCCAGCGATTCCGACATCCGAAAGCCGTCGCTGTCGATCGCCGGCAGCCGCCCGTTCGGATTGACGGCGAGGTAGGCTGGCTGTTTGTGCGCCTTGTCGGCCATGGTGACGCCGACGCTCTCGTAGGGAATGCCGAGTTCTTCCGCCATCCAGATCACGCGGACGGCGCGGCTCTTCGGAATTCCGTAGATCTTGAGGGCCATGGGTGCCTCCTGCGGTGAGCGAGTCCCCCATCGAAGGCGCAAAGTTGCGCGTTTGTCGAGTACCGAATCTGGAGGCCCTATCGACTGCACATGCGCAAGTGTCTGCGCCTGAGAAGTTCGACCAAGCCTGTCCGCGCCTTGCGCAGCTCTCCCGTGACTGTTGCCTCCAGTACGGCCGACTGAACCCAATCCGACGTCGCCCCGCGCGCAGGTTTCGGATCGGACTCGGTCGCAAACACCACCGGAGCGCCGGGCTCGCTGCCTTGCAGCAAGGTCGCGGCCGCATAGTAATTCGGCAGGCCGGTCAGCTGTTTCACCGAGATCGCCGGCTCGAACTTCATCGACAGTCGCAAAGCGTCCGCAGTGCCGACGCGAAATGCGACGAGGCTCGCCGCGTTCGACATCACCGACTCCGCGATCTCCGCTTGATAGCGGTCGCCGGCCAGCTGCGCCAGGCTTTGGTTGGCAAGCACCAGGTTGATGCCGAACTTGCGCACCTCGGCGAGACCGTCCGCCAGGCCCGCGCTGACGTAGCCCTGGAACTCGTCGAGGAAGGCGGTGACGCGCTGCCGGTCCTCGGGTGCCCGCGCGACCTGGGCCTTTGCCGCCGCGATCAGGCGCGCGGTGATGATGCCGCCGAGAAAGCGCGAACCGCCGCGCCCGAGCGTCGGTTGCGCGAGGTTGACGAGGCAGATCTGCTGACGGGCGATGATCGCGCGGAAATCAACCGTCGAGCTGTTGGCGCCCAGGATCCGCTTCAGCGGCGCATTGCCGAGGAACGGCGCCAGTTTGGCCATGATGTAGGGCGCGACATTGTCGAGGCTCGCCTCGCCGCCGGCCTGGGTCGCCGTCTGCCGCCAGAAGTAGGCGACGTCCTTGTTCGTGCATTTCTGCAGCAGCTCGCGGCGAAAACCGCTGTCGCCGATCACCCGCGGCATGTCGACGATCGAGGCACGCCGATCCTGCGCGCTGAGCAGCAGCAACAGCGTGTTGCGGAAATAGTTCTCGAACATCGGCCCGAACGCCTCGGGGGCATTGGGCCACAGCGTGCGCTTGAACAGCTCGATCAGCTCCTCGACGATGCGCGCGTGCTCGGCCTCGATGTCGTCGCCCTGACGCTCGAGCGCGTTCATCGTGAAAGCGCCGCGCGCGTCGGTCGGATGCAGGAACACCACGTCGGCGCGGCGCGCTGGCGGCACGATCGCCAACACCTTCTCGACGAGATCGCCGTGCGGATCGATCACCACGACGCTGCGTCCGCCTCGCATCGCCTCGGCGATCATGTTGAGCATCAGTGTCGACTTGCCCGTGCCCGTGCCCCCGACCATGTAGAGATGCTGCTCCAGCGCCTTCCAGTCGACCCGTAGCGTGCGGTCGTCCTGCAGGCGGCCAAGCACCACGCCCGCGTGTTTTGGCATGGCGGCGGCCCGCTTCTGCGCGACAAGTCGTGCGCGCGCGATCGGCACGGCGTGCAATCGCGTGAGAAATGTCAGATCCTGGCCGGGCCACGTCGTCGTCAGATCGAGCGCATCGGGCTCGTCGCGCCGCGCCATCCGGTCGCCATAGATCGCCTGGCAGAGCATGTCGCGCAACACCGGCATGACGTCGACTGGCGCCGCCAGCGTCGCCTCGACGCGCAAACCCTGCTCGGCGATGCACCACTGCTTCAACTGCATCAGCGCCTGGTCGTCGATGTGGAACAGCGTGGCGAGCCGCGCGTTCTGCAGCCGGTCCGACAACCGGTCGAGGAAGGCGCGAAGGGCGCGCGCATGCGATGCGGCGAGCTGGAACGGGCTGAGGCTCAGCACCACCTCGGCGCCAGCGAGCTCCTTGCGCGACAGCAGCTCGACGATCGCTGAGATGTCAGGCGCGCGCGCGGGCTCCGAGCGCAGGCGGAGCGTGCCGCCAGCCTTCGCCTTGGCACCGGCCGACGCGACGTCCTGCAGCGCAGCATCTGCGGGATCGGCGATACCGACAGCACGCCCACCGGGCTTCAAGGTGTAGGCTTTCAGCCGCACGGGGCCGGCCGGGCGGCGGCGGCCCTTCGCAGGTTTTGCCGCGTGAGCGGGCTTCAGGTCGGGAAACGCACAAGCCGCGGCGATGCTCAGCGCCTGGGCGAGTTCGGCTGCGCGCGCCTCGATTCTGGCCGACGGGGCGCGCGCCCGGACGGCGATCCGCAGCCCCAACTCGAGATCGAGATGAAGCATCAACGCCTCGCCATGCTCGAGCTGGGCGAGCACGGCGGCGAGCCATTGCTCGCGCCCGCTCGTCTCGCCGATGCGACCGAAACCAGCGAGCTCCATCGGCATGGCGATCGTACGCTCGACGATGTCGTCGACGTCAGTGTGCGGGAAATCGACAACGTGCAGGCGCTTCGGCGTGGCAGCATCTTCGTCGCGGTCGGAAAAATCATCGGTCATGGCGGCCTCGTTGTGAGCGTGCCTCATCGATATGGGGACCAACCTTGATGCGACCAGGGCCGTCGGGCGCCTTTCGTGTGCGTCGTGATTCAGGCGTTGTGCGCTTCCGATCCGGCGAATGCCGCCCCCGCTCCGGTGCACATTTTCAGCGATTGCAGAGCGCGCTCGCGGCCGTGCCTAAGATTTGCCACGGCAGCCGCACTACACTCTTTCCTCAAACCACAAATCTTTGCGGGAGGCGGCCATGACGGAGGTGGACGGGGCCACCGGTGAAATGCGCGTGCTCGGGTCGGAGCTGGATACCGCGAGGACAGCGCTCGAGAGCACCATCGCAGCCATCAACGACTTCTACAACGACTGGGAGAACGGCCAGAGCACCTGTGGCGGCGGCGCGACCGAGGACAGGCGCACGCGCTATGGTCGCATGACGACGCAGCGATTGTTTGCGCTGTGCTACCCGAAAGGCACGGAGGCACCGTGCCAGCCCGACTACTTCGAGAAGCTGCTGCGCGGCAAGCAGCGTCCCAAGACGCTGACCAGCATCGAGCAAGTGCACAGGTTGCTCGACACGGGACTGCGGCGCGCCGAGGCCACGTTCGATCCCAACCACGGGCTCTATGAGAACCTCGCGCGCATCTCGGGGCGAGGCGCTGCCGCGCGCGAAGGCTTTCGTGACTACATCGGCGCCTATCGCACAGTTCGCCTCGATGCCAACGACGCACTGATCACAGGACGTCTCGAGCTTCTGCTGCATCCGCGCGGGCTCGATCCGCATTTCCAGCACGAGCACAGCCAGACTATCGACGGCAACGTCCACACGTTCCGCTACGAGGGACCGGTGATGATGATGCCTTCGACCGTCGAGCTGATCGGGATGCGCGTCGGCCACGACGGACAGCCTGCCTGCGAGATCCGGCCGTGCAAGCTGGCGCGCGGGGATCCAGCCTCCAACTATCTGACCGGCGATTTCGTCTCCCAGCAGCACGAGACCAACATCACGTTCGCGCGTCGCGTCGTGCTCTATCGCGACGACCTGTGGATGCGGGCGCCGCCGACCGACAGGTTCCTGCTCAATCTGCTGCGCGCGCCAGTCAAGCGGCGGGCGAGATAGGCGGTGACGTCAATCTGTATTTGTGGTCGTTCGCCATCCCGCCGCTCGCGGCTATTTCAAATCGAAGAACGGGGTACCGGCGACCGGTGTCGAGGGAGAAGCCATGTCGCGTGGCTCCATCAGGCCCGCCTCGAACGCCAGGCGGCCGGCCTCGACCGCCTGACCGAAGGCGCGCGCCATGGCGATAGGGTTGGCGGCCTTGGCGACGGCGGTGTTGAGCATGATCGCGTCGTAGCCAAGCTCCATCGCCTGCGCCGCGTCGCTGGGCGCGCGCAGGCCCGCGTCGATGACCAGGGGGACGCCCGGAAAGTAGTTGCGCATGGTGCGCAGCGCATACGGGTTGGCGAGGCCGCGGCCTGAGCCGATCGGCGCGCCCCACGGCATCAGGACTTCGCAGCCGACAGCGAGCAGACGCTCGGCGGCGCCCAGATCCTCGGTGGTATAGGGGAATACCTTGAAGCCGTCCTTGGCGAGCACACCTGCCGCCTCGACCAGTCCGAACAGATCCGGCTGCAGGATATCGTCGCTGGCGATGATCTCGAGCTTGATCCAATCGGTCTCGAACACTTCACGCGCCATGCGTGCGGTGGTGATCGCCTCTTTCGGCGTGCGGCAGCCGGCCGTGTTCGGCAGCACCCGGCAACCCAGGCCCGACACGATTTCCCAGAATTTCTGCCCCGTGCGGTCGCGAGCGCCTTCGCGGCGCAGCGAGACAGTGACAATGCCGGCGCCCGACGCCTTGATCGCGTCCGCCATCACCTGCGGCGAGGGATAGAGCGAGGTGCCGAGGATCAGCCGCGACGACACGGCCGTGCCGTAGACGACGAGATCCTTCGTGGGGGACGGTGTGGGGGCGCTGTCGTTCATCGCGATCCTCGCGCAGGGACGTCAGTGGTCAATAGTCGGTGGCGGTAAGACTATTCACTTCACTGTTGACGGCTCACTATTGCCTGCTGACTCACTCTTACCCGCCCTGGCGCGGGGCGACGATCTCGATCTGGTCGCCCGCCCGCAGCGGCGTCGAGGCGCGCGCGCGCTCGCCCACGAACTCGCCGTTCACCGCTGTCGCGATCCGGCGGTCGCCATAGCCAAGCTCGACCAACAGTGCGGCCAGCGTCGAGGTCCGGGCCTCGATCGCCTCGCCGTTCACCGTCAATCGAAGCGTGTCGATCGTGGCACCCGAGCGTCCGCTCATGGGCTGTCGTGCTCCTGCCTTCTATTGTGGCGTCAACATAGAGATTTCTGCACGAGAAATCAAAGCGCCCGCCCGGGTGCCGTGCGCGGAGCGGGGATCAGCTGGCCGCGGCCAGGACGCCGCCCGTCATGGGCTCAGCAACCCCGGTGGTACCCGGGAACGTGATCGGCAGGCGCTTCAGCGAACGGACGGCGAGGTAGGCCCAGGCCTCGGCCTCGAGGTTGTCGCCATCGAGCCCCAGCGCCTCGGCGGGGGCCACCGCATTCTCGACCGAGGCGGCGAGGTGGGCCATCAGCGTCCGGTTGCGCCGGCCGCCGCCGCAGACGACCCATAAGCGTGGCTCCTCCGGCATGTGCTCGCGGGCGCGCGCAATGCTGCGGGCCGTGAAGGCCGTCAATGTG
Organism: Hyphomicrobiales bacterium; assembly: GCA_031418955.1. Lineage (GTDB taxonomy): Bacteria > Pseudomonadota > Alphaproteobacteria > Rhizobiales > Hyphomicrobiaceae. Next base: position 8,885 of record JANOJW010000154.1, read on the forward strand.
GCTGCTCCGTCAGCAGGGGGGAGGGCGGCCATCGCGCCGGCCTGGAAGTCGTTGCGGTCGAGGGATTTGGGCGGCACGCGGGCGAAATAGGCATTGGCGAGCGCCTCGTGCAGCGCCGGCTCGTCGACGCGGCCGGATGCGGCGAGCGCGCCGTCCTCATCGCGCGCCGTGCCGGTGTGGTGCCGCATCCAGTCGTCGATCAGCGCATTGCCCGGCCCCGTGTCGAACGCGAGCAGGCTACCATCGCGACCGATCCAGGTGACATTGGCGACGCCGCCGATGTTGACGAAGGCGAGCGGCCGTTCAGGCAGCCTCGCCGCCAGCGCCCGATGATAGACGGAGACGAGCGGCGCGCCCTGGCCACCCGCATCGCAGTCGGCGGCGCGCAGATCGTAGACGACGTCGATGCCCGTCTGCCGCGCTAATGCCGCGCCATCGCCGAGCTGGACCGTCATCATCACCGGCGGGCGTGGCAACGCGCGCACTTCCGGCACGCCGAGCCGGTCGTCGATGAACTCGTCGGCCGGCTGGGCGACGTCCCGGTGCAGCACCGTCTGGCCGTGGAACCCGATCACGTCGATGGCCGACGGTTGCAGCATGCGGTCGCCCATGAAGCGCAGCACCGCCTCGGCATGACGCTCGGTCAGCTCGCGCTCGACGTCGGCGAGGCAGCCGATCCGCTGCATGCGGCGATCGAGACCCTGCGCGTCGGCAAGCGCCTGCCGCAGCCGGTCCCTGAATGCATCCGGATAGGGGACGCTCAACCCGGGGAAATGGCGGACGTGATCCTCGCCGTCGGTCTCGATCAGGCCGATGTCGATGCCGTCGAGCGAGGTTCCGCTCATCAGCCCGATCGCGCGCATCACCTTGCTCATGCGAGCCACCTCGTTTTACGCGCCCCCGTCGCATCATCGCAGCACTACGTAGGCTGGGTCAAACGCAGTCGCGCAAGCGACGCAGTGCGACCCAGCATTGCGAGTGGGAAGCGCATGATGATCGCGTTCGGCCCATCGGCGAGGCTGTGCCGTGGGAGCTGGGTCGCGCTTCGCTTGACACCAGCCTACGCCGCCGGCACCTTCGCGCGCCGGGGCCATCGCTTGGCAACGCGCGGCACCACCTCGTCGAGGAGCCGCCGCGTCTGCCCCTCGATCGCCGCATCACCGCGCCCGACCGGCCGCAGCACGAATTTTTCGACGCCGTTCGCGACATAGGCAGCGATTCGCTCGACGATCACGTCACCGTCGCCGACCGCGAAATAGCCGAGCGGATCGCGGCCCGTGCGCTTCTGGTAGGCCTCCATGGGGCGCTTCAAGGCCGGGTCGTCGGCCTTGCCGAAGAAGAACGGGAACCCCGAGCCGTAGTGATCCTCGTCGATGGTGCGGCCGTGCTTCTTGGCGGCGGCCTTGATGGCTGAGACGATGCGGCCGGCTTCCTCCGGATTCTCGGGGCCGGCCTGCCAGCCGGTGCCGACACGCGCCGTGCGTTCGATCGCGGCCTCCGACGAACCACCGATCCACATCGGCAGGTCGGGCTGCACGGGCTTTGGGGAAATCGAGGCGCCGGTCAGCGTGTAATGCTTACCCGCGAAGTCGACGCTCTCCTCGCGCCACAAGCGCTGGATGATCTCCAGCCCCTCGTCGGTCCTGGAGCCTCGTGTCTTGGTATCGATGCCGAGCGACTTCCACTCGGGCGCCAGCGGGCTGCCGATGCCGAACGCGGGCAGCAGCCGACCCTCAGACAGCACGTCGATCGTCGCGCATTGCTTGGCCACCAGCACGGGATCGCGCAGCGCCAGCGAGACCACGTTCATCCCGAACTTGATTTTCCGGGTGCGGCCGGCAAGCGCCGCCATCACCGCCATGCACTCGAGGATCGGTTCCTTGGAAACGAGCCGGTCGGTCTGCCACAGCGAGTCGGCGCCGCCCGCCTCGCACATGTCGACCCAGCGCCACCAGGCGCGCGCATCGCTGAACGGAAACTCCATCAGGCCGAGGCCGACTGCAACTGCCATGTGAGTCATTCTCCTTGCGCCTTCGGATGCCCACTCCGCATCCGGCGCGGTTCACCGTTTCAGGCAGCACCACCGTCAGCTTCGTTTGCGCTTGGGCGAGTTCCGAGCTTGTAGCCGACCACGACACCGACCACGGCCCCGATCAGCGCCGAGACGGGAACGTAGCGCAGCAGGCATCCCGGGCGAAACCCAGGTGGTTCTCCCCTTCACCCACATCGAAAGCGCCAGGGATGCGAAGGCATTCGGCTTCCGTGTGAGCCTCGTGCGCCGCTGGATGCGGGCCAGCTCCACATCCATTGCCACCGGCATCGCTGACGCCCATGCCCTC
>JANOJW010000155.1:0-5632 GCA_031418955.1 Hyphomicrobiales bacterium
GGCTCGACGCGGCGCGCGCCCGCCACGCCATCGAATGGCACTGGGTGAAGGGGCACGCGGGCCATCCCGAGAACGAGCGGGCGGACGAACTCGCGCGCGAGGGCATGGCGCCGTTCAAGCGCAAGCGCTGAAACCGGGCACATAGCGTCGGCTGATCACGCCATCACGACTTCACGCGCAACGCGAGCAGCCGGCTGGCGATGTCGTGGAAGGCCGCCCGCAGATCGGCGGCGTTCTCGGCTGCATAGAAATGGCTCGAACTGGACACGCAGGCGCGCAGGATCGCCTCGGCCTCGGGCGGCGCCTGGAACGCGACGGCATAGACCACGATGCTCTGCGACCGCATGTTGTCGCACAGCCGCTGGGTCTGATAGCCGGCGCTGTCGACGGCGAGCGGATCGACCGAGTTGAGGCCGGCGCCCGGAATGTAGCTGGTGTTGAACATGCCGTCGGTCATCAGCAGCACCGACTTCACCACGTTCGGTGCTGGAGTGCGCGGGCGGCTTGCCACCGGCCACAGGCTCGACCAGTTGTGCGAGACGAGGTACCAGCCCCAGCCCAGCCCGATCTGACCGGCGGTCCAGCCGCCTGTCGCGAGATCCCGGATGGCGGCTCGAAGTTCGTTCTTGTCGGCCGACAGCGGCACGATCGTTGCCGACGGACAGGCGTAATTCGGATTGGTGGCCGGCGACGACACCCCGAGCGGCGTCAGCGCTGACGCGGGCGCATCGGTGTAGGCTTGTGCGCCTGAGCGTTCGACCACACAGCCGTCGGTGCTGGCGCCCGCGCTCACCGCGGGGCCATAGGAGCCCGCGTTGACAGAAGCGCTGTAGGGCACGAGGCCGATACGCACGAAGCCGTAAGGTGTGTCGGATGTCAGCATGGTCTGAACGACGTCGTCGGCGGCAGCTTTCAGCCCATCGATCTTGTCGCAGGGGCTGCACATGGAGCCGGTGATGTCGAGCACCATGGCGAGTTCGATGCGCTTCTGGTCGTAGACCACCTTCGACGAGCGGGGAAAGCGGAAGGAATTGAGACCGGCGAGCTGTCCGAACGTCGTCGCGAGCGTCACGTCGACCGAAATCTCGACCTCGCTCGTCGCACGGTTGACCCGGACGGTCGGGGACGGCATCGAGAGGCCGGCCGTGTGGTCGGTGTTGACGTGCGCGAGGAAGAAGTCGCGGGCGCGTGCCTCGATGTCGGCATCCGAGTAGGCCTCGTCATCGAGCATCTTGGCGCCGGCAAGGGCTGCTGAATCGAGCGAGGCGGTGACGCGCGAGGAAACATTGTAGCCGCGCGCGCCGTCGATCGCGAGGCCGACGGCGAGCAGGATGACGATCACCGATAGCGCGAAGATCGCGGCAACCGTGCCGCCCTCGCTGCGCCCGAAGCGTCGCAATCCGCCGATGTAACGAGACATAACGCACCCCTCGGTCCCCATCGAGCAGGCTAGGGGAAGGGGTTTAAGGGGTCGCTAATTCCGTGCGCAGAGATTTGCCATGGTAAGGACTTCATGAATTTCATGAATTCCGTGTGGCCCCGCATCAGGCCTATGCAACCGCTCGGCCTACGATCAGATCGAAACCCTTTGTCCAGCGCCCGTGCGCACCGCCTCGTCGTAGGCGAGATTGGCGACCACCATGTCCTCCATGGCGTTGCCCATCGACTTGTACAGCGTGATCTCGGCAGCTGACGTCCGGCCGGGCTTCAAGCCCAGAAGGACTTCACCAAGCTCCGCGGCACCTGATGCGTCACGACCGCTGAGCTCCGCGCAGCCGACCGGGGCCGGCTGGAAGGCCGACTTCGCCTCGACGATCACGCGTGACTTCGCGATGAGGTCGAGCGGCAACTCGCTGCCGGGCGGCGCGTACCCGACGGAGGCGACATGGGTGCCGGGTCCGATCCAGTCGGTGCGGATCACCGCGGTGGCCGACGATGTGGTCAGGCACACGACATCGGAGGAGCGCACCGCGGCCTCGAGATCGGTGACGACGCGCGCGCCAGGGACACCTTTAGCCGCCCGCGCCGCCAACTCGGGGTTGCGCGCAAATATGCGGATCTCGTCGAAACGCCGCGCGAGATGGAGCAGGCGGGCGTGATCACGGCCCTGCACGCCTGCGCCGACCACGGTGGCGACACGGGCATCGGTCCGCGCACACTCACGCACCGACAGCACCGCACATGCCGCGGTTCGCAATCCTGTAATGCTGGCGCCGTCGAGAACGGCGAGCGGCACGCCGGTGCCGCCGTCAAACAGCGAGATCAGCGCCTGGTGGCTCTCGAGGCTGCGCGTGTGATTGTCGTGGAACACGTTGACGTTCTTCACCGTGATCGGGCTGCCGGGCATCCAGGCGAGCATGCTCATCCCAAAATTGCCGTCCGGGATGCTGACCATGGGCCGCGGCGGCGTCTGCACCTTGCCCGACGAGAGTGCCTTGAACCCGTCGGCCAGCGCTTCGATCATTCTGGCTGGGTCGACGAGGCGCAGCACCTCGGCATGGGAAATCACAATCAGCGGCGTCGCGGTCATGGCGGCGGTTCCATAGGGCAGCAGGGAGCCACGCATTAGCGCACATCCGCGCGCCGGCCGGAAGGCTCCGCTCTCGCGGCGCGAAGTGTTCGATGGCAGTATCAGTCGATCACTGCCCCGAAAGGCTCACCGATGCCCGACCAGAATCTCACGCTCGCCTTCGACGGCGCTGTTGCAACCCTGACGCTCGCGCGGCCTGAGAAGCTCAACCCGATCGATTGGAGCACGGTGAAGGAGTTGCGCGCAGCGGTCGCCCGGATCGGCGCACACAAGGGCGTGCGCATCGCCATTGTCACGGGCGCCGGCCGCGCCTTTTCGGCGGGCGGCGACCTCGCCCGGTACATCGAGCTGTTCAAGTCGCCGGCCGAGACCCAGGGCTTCCTCGACGCGTTCAATGATCTGCTGCGCGAGATCGAACGCTCGCCCGTGATCTACCTCGCCGCCGTCAACGGCGCTTGCGTCGCCGGAGGCCTCGAGCTGATGCTGGCCTGCGACCTCGCGGTGGCCGCGTACGAGGCGAAGATCGGCTGCGGTCACGTCAACTTCGGTGTGCTGCCGGGCGCGGGCGGCTCGCAACGGCTGCCGCGCGCGATCGGGACGTTCCGCGCCAAGCATTTCATGCTGACGGGCCGCCTCGTCGACGGGCGCGAGGCTGAACGAATCGGGCTCGTCAATGAGGCTGTGCCGCTCAACCAGCTGATGGACGCGGCGCGCACGCTTGCATCCACCATGGCGGAGAAGAGCCCGGCCGGTCTGCGCACCATGAAGCGGCTGGTCAATGCGGGGATCGAGATGCCGCTCGAGACCGCGTTACGCTTCGAGATCGATACCGTGCACGCCTATCTGACCACCCACCCCGACGCCATGGAGGGCCTCGTCGCCTTTCGCGACAAGCGCCGACCGCAGTTCCGGCCGGAATGATCGGGCTGGCGTTAACGGTGATGCGACAATTGAAACGGCAAGGGGAGTACAGGTCAGCCCCCTGGACTCGCCGATAGCCTCGCGCAGCCTCATGCAAGCTCGTGCAGCGCGGTCGTCATGGCCTTGGGCATGGGGGTAGCCGAGGGGGGCGAAACGCGCGTCCTGGTCAAAAACGAGAAATGGACCGGAACGCGGTTAACGCGCGAGCCTCGCACAGAAATGGGACAGAAATGGGGACAGTTTGAATTACGGTGCCACTGCCAGCTCGTTGCGGTGCATTGAAATTCAAACTGTCCCCATTTCTGTCCCATTTCTGTCCCCAAAGTTCACACCCGCAGGCGCGCCTGCGTTTCCTGCTCCAGCCGCACGATCACGGCCTCGATCAGCGCCGCGCCTGTCAGCCGCTCGAACTCGGCAAGCGACATCGAGGCGGTGATGTCCGCCACCATCGGACCGGCCCTGGTCGGCGCAACATCGACGGCGGCCAGACCAAGCCCCACCGCCCGCGCCGCCCGCTCGGCGAGCCCGCGCGCCGTCGTCAGCGCCTCGCCGTCGATTTCAGACCGCCGCCACGCCGGGCTGTCCTCCAGCGCCGTCGCCGACGGCCGCTCGATCACCGCGAGCGCCCGTCCGCCGATCACCGCGAAGCGCAGCAGCGGTCCGCTGGCCAGCTGCCCGAGCGCATCGGCGAGCACATGGCTGTCGCTGCGCTTTTCGCGCAGGAGATCGGCGTGGCTGACCGCTGCGTCCGGCACCGGGACGCCCGCCATCGCCAAGGTTTGGCGCAGCGCCAGCGGCTCGCCCGCCTTCGCCAGCGCGTCGGCCGGGTTCGGCGCATAGGCGCCCATGCCTTGCGCCTGCCGCACGATCGCCAGCGAGAAGGCGTTGAGCGAGCGTCCCGCGCGCACGATCACGGCATCGGGCTTGAGCAGCGGCCGCCCGTCGAGGAACAGGCCCGGATCGCGCGCGTCGATGTAGAGAGAGACCCGCGTCCGGTCGATCATCGTGACGGCGTGGCCGCGCCGCTCGGCCGCGCGCACGAGGCGCCGGCTCGTCGCGTTGTCGGGCCGGCTCGTCAGCAGCCAGATCGCGAGCGCCCGCTGCTCGGCTGTCTCGCGAGGCTGCGCGGCGCCCCGATAGACCCGGTAGGACAGCTTCGGCTGGCGGAAGGAGGCGGCAGGATCGACGAACATGTCGTCGAGGATCGCCTGCCGGCCGAGCAGCATGCGGTAGGCCATCGACTCGCGGTTGGCGAGCGTGATCTCGATAGGCCACGTGCGGACGCCCATGCTCACATTGGAGCGGATGACGTAGCGCATCTCGCGCTCGCCGTTCGAGGACGCGATCTCGCGCCGGTCGATCACGTCGGCCTCGCAAGTGACGGCGACGTCGTCGCGGCCCGGAACCGGGTGCACGCTGAAGCGCACGCGCGGGCGATCCGGTGTGCCGGCCGGCTCGATCGCGAACGCATGCAGCGAGGACGTGCGCGCGCCGGTGTCGACCTTCGCCTTGATGGCGGGCAGATCGAGCTCGGGGAGTGCGAGCCACTCTTCCCAGCCGAGGAGAAACGTGTCGGTCACGTCGGCCTCATGTCGAATGTCGGTGTGGACCCGTTAAAGCAGTTGCCGGGGCGCTGCAATGTTCCGGTTGTCGGCGGGCTCACGAGGAGTTCATCGTGCCCCACCATAGCGACGCCCCCGGCCCAGGTGTATGTCGAGAGGCAGTAGAATTGGATCTGGAGGTTGCCCGGATGCCGGCAGTGGAGCGGGTTGTTGGCGGATCGGGTGGCGTGTCGGTCGGCATCGGCCTCGCCCTCGCGCTAGCGACTGGGTTATTGCAGCTTTCGCAAGATGGGCTGGATGTGGTCCGTGCGAAAGTCGGTGGACCAGACCCCGTGCCGCAGTCTCGGGCGCCGTCCCACAAGCGGGAGCCGACATTCGAGGAGGAGCTCGAGCGGCTGCATCCCCGGCAGGGGGCAGGAGCGGCCATGTGTCGTGCCGGCAGCGGATCGGGTGCTGGCGGTTGTGGCTGCTGCGGCGGCCGCACGGCGGCTGGATCGGGATCCGGGATCGGCTCGGGAAGCGGAGCCGGTGTCAATCAGTGCGGCGGCTGCGGCGGGCGGTCGGGCCGGTGAAGCGCATGTCCACGCGACGCCTCGAGGGACGCGTGCTGCCGGCGGCC
>JANOJW010000156.1:0-6372 GCA_031418955.1 Hyphomicrobiales bacterium
CGGGACTGCGCGTCGGCGGCCAGATCAATCAGCTTCTCCTCGGCCGCCAGCGCCTGCACCTCGACATCGGCGACCCCGGCCGCGAGCCGGCCCCCGAGCTCGGTGGTCTCGCGCAGCTTTTGCGCGTCGGGCGCGCGCGCGGCGATTTCGCGTTTCTGCTGCTCGAGGGCTGCGAGCTGGCGCTTCGCCTTCTCGATGTCCTGTGTGCGCTCGCCCCATTGCGTCTCGAGGCTCTTCTTGCGTGCGCGCGTCTCGAAGGCGCGGCGGGTGATATCAGAAAGCCGCGTCTCGGCGGCTTTCAGCGCCTGGTCGGCCGCCTCGAGCGCGGTGCGTGCCGCCTCCTCAGCCTCCGCCTGGCCGGTGTCCTCCTCGGCGAGCACCTGGGATTCAGCCTCCAGCCGGGCGAGGATCTCGCGGGCCTCCGCGATCAGCACCTCCTCGCGCTCGCGGTCGCGCGTCAGTTGGGCGGTGCGCGCGTCGAGCTCCTTTTGACGCGCCGCGAGCCGCTCGGCTTCCCTCTCGAACGCTTCCTGCTCGATGCGGATGCGGTTCATAACGACGCCACGTTTGGCTTCCTCCTCGCGCAACGGCGGAAGGGCTTCGGCGAACTCGGCTTCCTCGCGGGTGGCCTTGGATTCAGCGTCGGCAGCCGTGGCCAACCGCGCCAGCGCCTCGGTCAGCGTGCCTTCCGTGTCGACGACCTCCTGCTGCGCGGTGGCCCACAGCAGATGCAGCAGCATCGCCTCGGCCCGGCGGATCTCCGCCGACAGCTCCTTGTAGCGTCGCGCAGAACGCGCCTGCCGCTTCAGGCTCTCGATCTGGCTGTTGAGGCCGCCGAGCACGTCGCCCAGCCGTGCCAGATTGGCGTCCGCCGCCCTCAGGCGCAGCTCCGCCTCGTGCCGGCGCGAGTGCAGGCCCGCAACTCCAGCTGCGTCCTCGAGGATGCGGCGGCGCGCCTCGGGCTTGGCGTTGACGAGCTCGGCGATCTGCCCCTGCCGCACGAGCGCTGGCGAGCGGGCGCCGGTCGCTGCGTCCTCGAACAGGATCTTGATGTCGCGGGCGCGGGTGTCGGCGCCGTTGACGCGATAGGCCGAGCCCATGTCGCGCTCGATGCGGCGCGTGACTTCCAGCACGTCGTTGTCGTTGAATTCGGCCGGCGCCGTGCGGGCGGAATTGTCGATGAACATCGTCACTTCCGCCCAGTTGCGGGCGGGCCGCGTGTTGGTGCCGGAAAAGATCACGTCCTCCATGCTGGAGGCGCGCATGGTCTTGTAGGACGTCTCGCCCATCACCCAGCGCAACGCCTCGAGCAGGTTAGACTTGCCGCAGCCGTTGGGGCCGACGACGCCGGTCAATCCCGTCTCGATGACGAGTTCGGTCGGCTCGACGAACGACTTGAAGCCGAGCAGGCGGAGCCGGTTGATGCGCATCTGCTGGGCGTCCTCCTGGTGATGCGTTGGCAAGAGGCTTCTGTCGCGACGCCCCGAATCCGCCGGATATCCTACAACGGCGCTGTCGTGCAACCGGCGAAATCCAAGCGATTTCCACAGGGTGTCAGAGGCGACCTCCGGAGTGGCGCTGGATTTCGCTGGATTGCGGCAGGGGTGACGCGACGTTGACATGGGCCACAGCATCGCCCACGGTTCGCGGCCCCGTTTCGGTTCGGATACCTCCCATGCCACTGACAGATGCCGCGCGGCATCAGCTGATCACCGCCCTCCACGCGTCGGGCCACAAGGCGGCGCTGGCGATCACCGGCGGCGGCAGCGGCGCGATCGGCGCGTTGCTGCGTGTGCCGGGCGGCTCGCGCCTGCTGATCGAGGCGCAGGTGCCTTATGATTCGGCGGCGCTGGCGGCCTATCTGGGTGCCGCACCGGCGCAAACCTGCAGCGCCGACACCGCCATCGCCATGGCGCGGGCCGCACGGGCGCGCGCGGCCTTGTTTGCGCCGGCGGACTCCCGAACCGTTGGCCTTGGCGCCACGGCAGCGCTGATCAGCGATCGCCCGCGCAAGGGCGAGCACCGCTTCCATATCGCCTGCGCAACCTCGTTTGGCGTTGCGCATTGCTCGGCCGTGCTGGCCAAGGGCCGACGGATCCGCGCCGACGAGGAGGATCTCGTCGCCGACGCCATCATCGTGTCGCTGGCGCGGGCCTGTGGGGTGGCGGCGGCATCGCCCAAAAGCCTGCTCGGCGCCGACGAGGCCTACGCGGACGCGGTCTTGGCTGCGGCGGGAGACCCGGTCGATCAGCTCGTCGCCGGCGCCGTCGATCGCGTCACCGCCGAGCCCGACGGCCGCTTGACGCTTTCGGCTCCTCGGCCGCTGCTGCTGATGCCGGGCTCGTTCAATCCCTTGCACTTGGGGCATCTGGCGCTCGCGCGCGTCGCCGAGGAAATCATGGGCCGCGCGCTGTCGCTCGAAATCTCCGTCACCAATGTCGACAAGCCGCCGCTCGAGGCCGACACGATCCGGCGGCGTCTCGCGCAATTCGAACGGACCCGGCCCGTCGAGCTGACGCGAGCGCCCACATTTGTCGAGAAGGCCCGCCTCTATCCGAACGCGACCTTCGTGATCGGCGCAGACACCGCGCAACGGCTGTTCGTTGCGAAGTACCATGGCGACGAGGCGCGTATGTATGCAGCCCTCGACGAGATCGTGGCCGCGGGCGTGCGGTTTCTCGTTGCCGTGCGCGCCGATGATTCGGGTCGGTTGCTGACGCTGGGCGAGATCGCAGCGCCCGTCCGTTACGCCGGGCTGTTCACAGAGATCCCCGAGGCCCGCTTCCGCCTCGACGTGTCGTCGTCCAACATCCGCGCGCGGAGTGGGTCGTAGATCCTACGACTTCTTGCCCGCCAGCGCCGCATCGATCAGCTCGCGCAGTTCCTTGACGCCGACGGTTTTCTTTACGAGGCGCTCGTTCACAAAGAAATTCGGCGTGCCGATGATGCCGAGTGTCCGGCCGCGATCCTTCACGGCATTGAGGTCGGCGATCAGCTTCTTGTCGCTCACACAGGCGTCGTACTGCGCGCGTGTCAGGCCCACTTGGGCTGCCACCTTGTGGATGGCGTCGGGGCGCACCTCTTGCGCGACCCACGCCGACTGCTGGGTCAGGAACTTCTCGTAGAGCGACGGGTACGTCTCCATCGGCGCGCAGCGCAGCGCGATCGTGGCGTTGCCGCTGGTCTTGCCGATCGGGAACTCGCGCATCACAAAGCGCACCTTGCCCGTATCGATGTACTCCTTCTTGAGCACCGGAAACACCTCGGCCTGGAAGCGGCGGCAGTGCGGACAGGTGAGCGACATGTACTTGATCAGCACCACCGGTGCATCGGTCTTGCCGAGCGAGAACTCAGACAGCGGCCCGGGCATCATGACGTCTGCGAGCGACGGGTTCTGGATCACCTCGCGCAGCGGCACGTCGGCGGCTTGATCGGAAAACGGATTGAATCGCGGCTGGTCGGGCGTCGCGGCGTCGACGCTCGCCGTCTCGGCGTTGAGCAGGCTCGAGGCATCGCCGGTGCAGCCAGCGAGCACCAGCATGCCCAACAGCAGGATATTGCGTGTTGTCCTCATCACCCGCTCACCCTCTCCACGTCATTCCCGCGAAGGCGGGAACCCACGGCAGCTCGCATTTCAGGGTTTACTTGAAGCATGTCGTGGGTGCCCGCTTCCGCGGGCATGACGGGGAAGTTTCATTTTTTCGGAGCGGGAGCGGGAGCCGCGGCCGGCTTCGCCGTCGCTGCCTCGATCGCCTTGTCGAAGGACTCGAGCGCGTCGGAACGGCCATCGAGACGGCGTCCATTGACGAAGAACGTCGGCGTCGAGCGCACCTGGAACGATTTGTTCGCGCGCTCACGAGTGCCGGTTATGCCCTCGAGCAGTTTCTGGTCCTGCAGGCACTTGTCGAACGACTCCTTCGTGAAGCCGTTGGCCTCGGCCACCTTGAACAGCGTCGGCACCGGGTTGCCCTGGACGAACGCCCACTGGTCTTGCTTGGCGAACAGCTCGCCGATCAGCCCGAACGCCTTGTCGGCCGGCGTGCACCGCGCCAGCATCGCGGCGGCGGCGGCGAGGTTGTCGAGCGGGAAGTCGCGCAAAACAAGTCGCACCTTGCCGGTGTCGACGTACTTTTCCTTGAGCTTCGGGTAGACCGTGGTGTGGAACGTCGCGCAGTGGCCGCAGGTCAGCGAGGCGTACTCGACGATGGTCACTGGCGCGTCGGCCTTGCCGATCGCCAGATCGGGCAGCGTGCCGGGCTTCATCAGTTCTTCGACCGAGACCTCTCCGGCGGGAGGCGGCCCCTTCTTTTGTTGCGCGATGCCCGGCGCCGCAGCCAGGGCTAGGGCGGCGGCGGCAAAAAGGCTCGCCGCCACCAAGCGGCGATCGGCAAAGCGGCGGGGGGACGTGAGGTCGGACACAGTCTCGCTCCTTGGAGTCGGTTCCGCGCTGCCGCGGGGATCGGGCGGACGCCTAGCACGGCGCTCGGCTCGCATTAAGTCAATTCACGGCTGAATGGCAACTGAACGGTGTGCCGCACGCATCGTCGACGCCCCCGCCGAGAGGTTCCAAGCGCCGGGGTCGCATCCAGCCCTTTCGTTGCTTGCTCAGCTCTTCTTGCACTTCGGTCCGACGTGGCCGTTGATCGCCTTGATCAATGCGCCGTGGAAGATGCCGGTCGTGTCCTCGAGCTTGGCCGCCGTGAACGCCAGCGCCTTCATCGCAGTTGGCCCATCGACGTCCTTCAGGTTGATCCAGGCCTTCTTGGCTTCGCCGCCCTTGAATTCCACCTTCGGCGCCAGCGTCAGCTTCACCGGCGTCACGGTCTTGTCCTGCTCGATCTCGCAGGTGACGACCTGGTCGGGAAACTGCAGCGTGAACTCAGGCTCCGAGACGGCCTTGACGATGTCGGCGTGCGGCAACTTCAGCGTGATCGAGCAGCGTGCGTCGCCAAACCCCCAGCTGAACGCGCCGCCCGACGCACCTTCCTGGATCTTGGCCTTCGCCCAGGTTTTCTGCAGCGGACAGGTGAAATCGCCTGTGGTCGGCGACTTCTTGGTCACCACCTCGCACAGGGCGGCTTCGCAGGCCTTCAGCTTCTCCTTCTCGTCCTTGGCCTCGTCGAGCGCCAGCGCGCTGCCGAAGATCCCGCAGGCCGTCAAGGCAGCCGCGGCCGCCCATGCCGTAAACTTCATGAGTGTCCTCCCGGTGAGTCATGAGATCGTCTGAAACCAGTCCCCTCGAACCAAGCAATTGCGGCTCGATCATGGTAGCATCCACAATCGGCTGCGGTGTGGCGATCCGCCCACATGGCGGTTCGGCCACAGTGGTGCTTGGCGGATGCGCCCTTGGACTCGGTTGCGCCAGCCGGTAGAGTTCGATCGAGATCGTCGGCCTGTCGAGGACATTGCAAGCGCATGCTCGCTTACGCATTGAAGCGGTTGGGAGTGGCCGTGCTGGTGGCGTTGACCGTCTCCGCCATCACCTTCTCCATGATTTATATCTCGGGCGATCCCGCGCTCGCTATCGCGGGCGAAGGCGCGCGCATCGAGGACATCGAGAACGTGCGCCGCTACTACGGCTTCGACCGGCCGATCTACGTCCAGTACTTCGATTGGCTGTTCAACGCCATGCGGGGCAATCTCGGGCAATCTTTCAACCTGAGGAAGCCGGTCGCCGAGGTGATTTTCCAGCGCCTGCCCACGACCATGCTGCTCGGCGCCTGCGCCATCACGTTCGCACTGCTGATGGCGATCCCGCTGGGCGTGCTCGCGGCCGTGAAGCCCAACAGCATTTTCGACCGCTTTGCGCTGACGCTTGCGGTGATCGGGCAAGCGATGCCGAGCTTCTGGTTCGCGCTGACCCTGATCCTCTGGTTCGGCGTCTACTGGCGGCTGCTGCCGATCACCGGCCAGGATAGCTGGTGGAACTTCGTCATGCCCTCGATCGCGCTTGGCTACTATGTGACACCCGGGGTGATGCGGCTGACTCGCGCCGGCATGCTGGAGGTGCTGTCCTCCGACTACATCCGCACGGCGCGGGCGAAGGGGTTGCGGCCGCTGCGCGTGCTGTTCAAGCACGCCTTGCGCAACGCCATCATCCCGGTGGTGGCGCTCGCTGCCGTCCAGTTCGGCTTCATGCTCGGCGGCTCGATCGTGATCGAGACGATCTTCCAGATCAACGGCCTGGGCTACCTCGCCTGGGAGTCGATCCAGCGCAAGGACCTGCCGATGATGCAGGCGATCGTGCTGGTGCTGTCGATCATCTATGTAGCGATCACGTTCCTCGCCGACATGCTGAACGCATTCCTCGATCCGCGCATCAGGGTGACGTGACATGGCCGAAACGGGCGTCGTACGCGCAGGGATGCTGAC
>JANOJW010000157.1:0-2690 GCA_031418955.1 Hyphomicrobiales bacterium
AGGTCAGTGGTACCGCGCAATCTCAAAATGGGCATGCATCCCTCCGTAGAGCCTGATAACGCGCCGAACGCTGGTCCTGGTCTATGGAGCACGATGGAAGCGCGGGCCAGCCGACGGTTCACCACCTGCATACTGCGCAGGTTTGCCAAGGCGCGGCAAGCTTTCCACGTGGCTGTACTTTCGGCACGTGCACGCAGTTTGTGCAAACCGCGATTGCGTGCCAGTACGCAGCCAGTACGCATCCATGTTGCATCGTGTCTCGGGCTCTGCAACGCTTTGGCGGCTTACCGAAGGGATTTGCTGATGCCCATAGAGACGCCGACGCCTGTTGCAGTAACGAACAGGGCCACAACACAATCGCGGTCGATGTGCGATCCGGTGACCATCGAAATCATTCGAGGCGCGTTGCGTGCCATCCAGAGCGAGATGGAGGCCTTGATCGAGCGCACGGCGATGTCGCCGTTCATTCGCGAAAAGAAGGATTTCTACGCAGCGCTCTTCGATGCCACCGGCCAATTGATCGCCGGCTCGAACCTGCCCCTGTTCGGCGACGTCGTCGGTCCCGTTACCGAGCACTATCCGCTCGACAGCATGCGAGCGGGCGACATCTACTGGTTCAACGACTGCTATGCCTCGCGCGGCGCTGTCTCGCATTCGCCCGATCAGGTTCTGCTGGCGCCTGTCTTCGCAGATGGCCTGCTGTCCGGCTTCGCGCAGTCGTGGGCACATTTCAACGACATCGGCGGCATGCGTCCGGGTTCATTGTCGCCAGACTGCACCGACATTTGGCAGGAAGGCATCATCGTGCCGCCGGTGCGGCTGGCCCGCGACGGTGTCGTCGACGAAGCTTTGCTACGCCTGTTCGTGCGCAACTCGCGGTTTCCCACGATGGTGCGCGGCGACATGCGCGCCTCGATGGCGGCGATCCGGCTTGGCGATCGGCGGATGGTCGAGCTGTTCGAACGATTTGGGCGAGGCACCACATGCAATGCGTTCCAGCAACTGCTCGATGAATCCGAGTGCGAAACGCGGGCGCGGTTCCGGGCACTTGTGCCGGAAGGCGAGCATAGTTTCACCGAGCGGATCGATAGCGATGGCCATGGCCACGGACCGATCCGCTTGCGCTATCGCCTGAGCGTTACGGCGGAGCGCATCACGCTCGATGCCAGCGCCAGCGACGATCAGGTGCCGGGCCCGATCAACTTCCTGATGAGCCCGACGGTGCCGGCGATGGTGTTCGGTGCCTACCTGCTCGACGGCAGCAAGGTTATGCTCAATTCCGGCGCCGAGCGGGCGATTGACGAAGTGATCCTGCGCGAAGGCTCGATCTTGCAACCTCGCTTTCCAGCGCCGCTTGGCATGCGCGGCGTGACCATGATGCGAAACATGGCAGCCTGTCTTGGGCTTCTTAACGTGGCGACCGGCGGGCGAGCCATGGCCGCACACAGCGCCTACGTGATCTGGTACATGCGCGGCACCGACGCGAACGGCCGCCTGTTCCTGCTGTCGGACGGTCTCGGAGTCGGCTATGGCGCCCGACCCACGGCCGATGGCAACGATGCCGTTTATTTGGTCGCACAAGAGAATTTTCCGTCAGAATTCCTCGACAGTGTTTTCCCGGTGAGCGTGCGTGCCTATGCCATCAATCCCGATACCGGCGGCCCCGGACGATGGCGCGGCGGCTGCGGCCTCGTGCGCGAGGTCGAGGTGTTGGCGGATGAGGCCATGGTGTCGATGCGTATCGACAGCGTCGACAATCCACCCTGGGGCGTGGGGGGTGGCAAGGCTGCAGGAGCTGGGCGCTGTGTCGTCAATCCCGGGCGGTCCGGTGAGCGGGTCATCAAACCACTCAGCGACGGCAATATCGTTCGGCGCGGCGACATCCTGCGCATCGAGACGGGCGGCGGCGGCGGGTTCGGCCATCCCTTCGATCGCGAACCCGAGCGCGTGCTCGATGATGTGCTCAATGGTTTTGTCAGCCGGACAAGTGCGGAGCTTGATTACGGCGTGGTGCTGAGGCCGGATGGCCGGGCCGTCGATGCGGGCGCTACAGCTCAACAGCGCGCGAAACGCCCTCTTGCAGCACTCTTCCATCGCGGCAGCTATCAAGAGGTGCTCGACTGATGGAGCGCAACGGCATCACTGCAGAGAATACACGCCGGCTCGTTGTCGGCATCGATACCGGCGGTACCTTTACCGACGTTATTGCGCTCGATTGGGCGACGGGCCGCATCTCGACGGCCAAGACACCTTCGACACCGGACGATCAGTCGATCGGCTTCGCCGACGGCATCGAGGCGGTGCGAGTGATCGCTGGAACCTCCGGTGGCGACTTCGCCCGCGTCCTACACGGCACCACGGTGGAGACGAACCTGATTCTCGAGGGCAAAGGCTCACCGGCGGCATTGCTGACTACCGCCGGGTTCCGTTATGTACTCGAGATTGGCCGCCAGGAGGTGCCGCGGCGCGCAAGCTTGTGACCTGGCATTATCAATGGATTGTGCTGTTTGATTTTGTCGAGCGGCTGACCGAACCCGGAATCGTGGCGAAGATCATGCACGATGGCCGGAAGTTCTACCGCTTCAAGACCAGGCCCTACATGCCAACGGAATTCTCTGTGGCCGCCTATCGTCTAGGCCACAGCATGGTGCGCCAGGAGTATAGCCACAACCGGGCGATCCGGCCAAATT
>JANOJW010000158.1:0-1829 GCA_031418955.1 Hyphomicrobiales bacterium
ATCGCCGTTCGGGTGCGGCCGGCGTTCCCGGCGCCAGCGCCGCCCAGTCGGCCGCGGCGTCCGGGGTGTCGACCTTGCCGCCCGGGAACACGGTGGCGCCCGCGAATGCGACGCCCGCGCCCTGGTGGCGCTCCAGCACGAACACCTCGAGGCCGGTCTTGCCATCGCGCACGATCACGATGGATGCCGCGGGCCTGATCGCTGCGGGTTGGGGTATTGGGGTGGTCATGGGATCTCGTGGATGTGCCTCAGCCGCCGCCCACTATGCAGGTTTCAGGCTGGCTGCCAATGCGGCGGGGCGGTGCGTAGGGCGCAATAGGCGCGTCGACGACTATGCCATCGGATACGGTGGGGATCGCGCTAATTGCGCCCTACATGCCTACCCCACCGTGGTCACCTGCACCGGGAACAGCGGCGCAAGCTCATCCACGTCCATGATGTGATAGACGCTGAAGCGATAGGCGTCGCCGGCGGTCAACTCGGGCGGCGTGAACGGGAAGCCCAGGTTGCCGGCCGTCGAGATGCGGCCCGGGAACGGTGCGTGCAGCAGGTACTGCTTGGCGGTCGCGGCCACCGCGCGCGCTTCCTCCTCGTCCTCGCCGATGCACTCGACGATGACGCCGACTTCCTCGGGCAGCTGTGAGACCGGCTGCATGCCGACCACGCCCTTGCCGTAGAAGCGGAAGATCATCTGGTAGGGTTTGTCGGGCTTGGGCGGGACGAGCTCGCGCACCATGGCCTCGACGCTGGCTGCGATCTCGTCCGACTTCTCGATGAACACGGGATCTGTGGACCCAGCAACCATGATGGCGCGCGCGCCGACCCGCGTCGCGCCCTCGATCTTGACCGAGAACTGTTTGGTCGGCACCCAGCGCCCGCCCGAGACCCGGCAACGGCGATCATCGACCGCCTCGAACTTCGAGTCCTCAAGATAAAGGACGCCCTCGGGCTCGGCGACGGACAAAGGGTCCGCCTGCTCGTACAACCCGTGAGCTGCGACCGACATCGGCGTCGCGCGCCGCGCCGGGTTCATGCTTTCGAGCACGAAGCTCTCGCCGTCCAGCGTGCCGAGCATGGCGTCGCGCCCGCCGCCCTCGCAGCACAGCGACGCGCACTCGATGATCTTGGCCATCTGCAGCGCCGGGCCGATGGGGAAGCCGAGATGGGCGGGGAGCGCGGTGTAGATCGCAGTGTCGCAGGCGCGGCCGGCGATGATGACGTCCGGCTCCTGCTCGATCGCGCGAATAAAGGCCTCGGTGCCGGCTTGGCCGACGATGCATGCAGCGGCATCGATCTCGGCGTCGGTGAGATCGCCGATCGGGCCGATCGGGCGGACACGGCCCGCGCGCGCCTTGGCTTTGATCAGGTCGCGCGGCATCTCCGAGGTGATGGTGGCAAGCCTGAAGCGGAGCCCTTCCTCGCGCGCGATCTCGCGGACGATGGCGAGCGTCTGCTCGAGGTGCACGTTGCCGCCCGCGGTGCCTGCCGTGCCGATGATCAGCGGCACCTTCATCTGAATGGCGCCGGTGAGGCAGAATTTCAGATCGCGCTTGGTCGTGCGGTAGGCGGTCGCGAGCTTGCCGGAGCCCAGATAGTATGGCCCCGGGTCGACGGAGCCCATGTCGGCGCCGATCAGATGCAGGTCGCGCTCGAGGCCGGCACGGAACGCCCTCTCGGCGATGCCGTAGCCGAGCTGGCCTGACGCTGCGAGAATGCGCAGCGGGCCCTTTTCCTTCTGCCACTTGGCGACGACGCGTGCGAAGTTGCTCATGGGCTGGTCTCAAATCTCCACGTCGATCATCGGGCGGTGCTGCTGGGCGCCGTAGACG
>JANOJW010000159.1:0-9074 GCA_031418955.1 Hyphomicrobiales bacterium
GTTCTCCTACGGCCGTGCGTTGCAGGCCGCAGCTCTCAAGGCCTGGAGCGGCAAGCCGGAAAATACTGCAGCCGGCGCCCGCGCGTTCGCCCATCGCGCCAAGATGAACGGGCTCGCGGCCGCCGGCAAATGGGCGCAGGGCCTCGAGAAGGCCGCCTGAGCTCAAGGCTGGCTGCCACCCTGACTGGACGCCCCGGGGTTCCGCGCCCCGGGCGCTGCTGTTTCCACACTTGGTCGTCCGCGCCGGATGCGTCATGCCGTAGGCGTGCTCCGCCACGACGTGGGCCTCCGAAGGCGCACTTTTGGTGTGTGTTCCTGCAACCTGTGACCTCGACGCGCTTGAAACGCTCACCGTGCAGGCGATATCGCAGGCTTCATGAACGACAAACCGATTCTGCCGAGCCCACCCCCCAGTGGCAGTGGGGGCCCCATCGAACTCGTGCCGCTGAAGACAGCGCTCGAGGAGCGCTATCTCGCCTATGCGCTCTCGACCATCATGCACCGCGCGCTGCCCGACGTGCGCGACGGACTGAAGCCGGTTCACCGGCGCATCATCTATGCCATGCAGGAGCTTGGCCTCTCGCCCGATGGGTCCTTCCGCAAGTGCGCCAAGATCGTCGGCGACACGATGGGTGACTTCCACCCGCACGGCAATCAGGCGATCTACGACGCACTCGCCCGTCTCGCGCAGGACTTTGCGGTTCGTTATCCGCTGATCGACGGCCAGGGCAATTTCGGCAACATCGACGGCGACAACCCGGCTGCCGAGCGCTACACGGAGGCCCGGCTCACCGAAGTCTCCACCGCCCTGCTCGAAGATATCGATCAGAACACCATCGACTTCCGCCCCAACTACGACGGCAAGAAGCAGGAGCCGGTAGTGCTGCCGGCTGCCTTCCCGAACCTGCTCGCCAACGGCTCCACGGGCATCGCGGTCGGCATGGCGACCAACATACCGCCGCACAATCTCGACGAGTTGTGCCAGGCGCTGCTGCACCTGATCAAACACCCCAACGCCACCGTCGAGAAGCTCGTCGACTTCATCCCGGGACCCGATTTCCCGACCGGCGGCATTTTGATCGAGCCGCGCGAGCAGATCATCGAGGCCTATCGAACGGGGCGCGGTGGATTTCGCCTGCGCGCCAAGTGGGAGAAGGAGGACACGGGCCGCGGCGGCTATCAGATCGTCGTCACCCAGATCCCCTATCAGGTGCAGAAGAAGGGTCTGGTCGAGAAGATCGCGGCGCTGATCGACGAGAAGAAGCTGCCGCTGCTCGGCGACATGCGGGACGAATCCGCCGAGCATGTGCGCATCGTGCTCGAGCCCAAGACGCGCACCGTCGACGCCATGGTGCTGATGGAGAGCCTGTTCCGGCTGACCGAGCTCGAGACGCGCTTCAGCCTCAACATGAACGTGCTCTCGGCAGGCCAGATCCCGGCCGTGCTGTCGCTGAAGGATTGCCTGAAGCACTGGCTCGAGCACCGCCAGGAGGTGCTGGTCCGGCGCAGCGAGCATCGCCTCGAGAAGATCAGGCACCGCCTCGAGGTGCTCGACGGCTATCTGATCGCCTTCCTCAACATCGACGAGGTGATCCGGATCGTTCGCTTCGAGGACGATCCGAAGGCGAAGCTGATCGCGTCCTTCCGCCTGACCGAGGTGCAGGCCGAGGCCATCCTGAATCTGCGCTTGCGGTCGCTGTCGAACCTCGAGGAGCAGCAGATCAAGGCCGAGCACACGAAGCTCACCAAGGAGCAGCGCGACCTCAAGGGCCTCGTCGCCTCCGACGAGCAGCAGTGGGCGACAATCTCCGAAGAGGTCAAAGCGATCCGCGAGAAGTGGTCGAAGAAGACCGAGCTCGGCAAGCGTCGTACAGAACTGGCCGATGCGCCGGTCATCGAGGTCGATCTCGATCAGGCGATGATCGAGAAGGAGCCGATCACGGTGATCCTGTCCGACAAGGGCTGGATCCGCACCATGAAGGGGCATCAGGACGACCTGTCGAAGCTCGACTTCAAGCAGGGCGACGGGTTGAAGCGCGCGCTCAAGGCCTCGACGACGGACAAGATCCTGGTGCTTGCGACCAACGGCAAGTTCTTCACTTTGGAAGCCAATCAACTGCCAGGCGGTCGTGGTCACGGCGAGCCGATCCGGTTGATGGTCGATCTCGAGGAAACGGCAGATTTCGTCGATGTCTTCGTGCATGAGCCCGGCCGCAAGCTGCTGATCGCGGCAACGTCGGGCCACGGCTTCTTGGTGCCGGAGGACGAGATCGTCGCCTCGACGCGCAAGGGCAAGCAGGTGCTCAATGTCGAGACCGGGGCCGAGGCGCGCTGCTGTGTGCCGGTCGACGGCGATCAGGTCGCGACCATCGGCGAGAACCGCAAGATGCTGGTGTTCAAGCTCGACGAGGTCAACGAAATGGCGCGCGGCAAGGGCGTGATCCTGCAGCGCTTCAAGGACGGCGCCCTCTCCGACGTGCGCGTATTCAAGAAGAGCGAGGGCCTGACGTGGCTCGATCCTGCGGGCCGCACCTTCACGTTGCCGTGGAGCGAGCTGAAGGAATGGGTCGGCGAGCGCTCACAGGCCGGCCGCGTCGCGCCGAAGGGCTTCCCGCGCTCCAACCGCTTCGGCCCGTCGTTCTGAAGTGGGTGGGGGCACGGCTCGGATGCCGTGCCGTGTTGGCACAATCGCCGTCTGTTATTAAACGTCGCCACGGCACGGCCGAGCGCTTGCCAAAACTCTGCACTATGCTTGTGAGTAGGAAACTCTGGCGGCAAGTTGTTGCGATCAACAATGTGTCCCATCGTCGTCTCCTGGGGCATCACGCGCTACTCGACCGATAGTACGCCCTCTTTACGTGCCGAAGAGCTCGACTTCAGCCCAGCGTTCATAGTTCATCAAGGCTGCCACGGATCGATCAGTTGTACGCCAGTGGTCGCGAAATCTTTCACGTCCCTTGTCGCGAGCGACATACCACGCGACCGGGTTATCGCAGCGATCTGGGCATCGAAGTCGTTGATCGGCCGGCCTGCGCTCCGGCGGTCCGCAACGATATGCGCGAACTCCCGCGCGGCGGCGCTGTCGAACGGGAATATGCGCCCGTCCAAAAGAGCAAAGACCCCTTGTGCGGCTGTTTCCAGCTCGCGTTTGCGCCGACCATGGGGAAGGATCGTGATGCCGTAGATGATTTCGGCTTCCGACACCGCAGTTGTAAATAGCCCACGCCCGCTCTCGCGCATCATCCAGCCCGCAACCGCCGGGTCTGGCGCCGGTTTCATCACCTCGGACAGCACATCGGTGTCCAGAACGATCATATCGCCTACTCGAAGTCGGGCGGCTCGCGCACGGGCTGACGGGGAAATGGCTCTAGCTCGATCCCGCCAAGGGGCTCGACGATGGCGCGGATCGCTTCGTAGAGGTTGTCGGGCGCCGGCGCTGGCTGCTTGCCGCCGAGTGCGTCCCGCAGAATGTCGCGCGCCTCGGCCTGCATCGATTGCCCGTGCTGAGCGGCGCGCAGCTTCAGTCGTTGCCTCATCTCGTCGTCAATGTCAGTGATCGTGATGTCGGTCATGGCCAGCCTTGCCGCGGCAGTTTTCGGCAATGTAGTCAGTGCCGCCGACAAGCGCAATTCGACTGAGATTGTCAGTCCCTCACCCGATCTTCCCAAAACTCGCCCCTTTGATCGCGCGGAGCACGCGTTCGGGCGTCATCGGCATCTGCGGCACGCGCACGCCGACCGCGCGACGAATGGCGTTGGCGATCACGGCGGCGGGCGGCACGATCGGCACCTCGCCGACGCCACGCGCGCCGTAAGGAATGCCCGGCACCGGCGTCTCGATGATCACGCATTCGATGGGCGGCAGATCGAGGGCCGTCGGCATGCGGTAGTCGAGCAGGCTCGCATTGCGCAGCCGCCCGTCGGCGTCGTAGTCGAAGCCCTCGGTCAAGGCCCAGCCGAGGCCTTGGCCGACGCTGCCCTCGATCTGGCCTTCGATGGCTGCCGGATTGAGCGCGCGACCGACGTCCTGGAAGGCCGTGTAGCGCAGCACCGTAACTTGGCCCGTTTCCGGATCGACCTCGACGTCTGCCACCTGTGCTGCGACCTCGACGCCGAACGGCAGCTTCGTGGACACGCCGCGCCCGACGATGGCGCCGTCGGTCAGCGTGGCGCGCATCAAGTCGAACAGGCTGATCGACGCGCCGCCCGCGCGGTCGAGCCGGAACACGCCGCCAGCGTAGCTCAGATCGTCGGCAGCGCACTGCAGCTTCTCGGCAGCGCGCCGGCGCAACTGCCCGAGCGCGTCACGGCAGGCCTCTGCCACCGCGACCGCCATGGTGCGCGCCACACGACTGCCGGCGGCCGCATCCGAGTAGCCGACCGATTTGGTGTCGCCCATCGCCACGTGCACATCGCCGATCGCGAGCTCAAACTCCTCTGCCGCCACCTGCGCCATGGTCGTGCGCGTGCCCGAAATGTCGACCGCGCCCATGGTTACCATCGGCCGCCCGTCGCCCGACATCGTGACGTGCGCAGCCGAGGTCATCGAGGTGCCGCGCCAGTAGCCGAGTGCCAACCCGCGTCCGCGCGGCAGCCGCCCGCTGCCGACCGGATCGCGCCAGCAGCCATGCGCCGCGACGCGCTCGAGGATGGTGGTGAGCCCGATCGAGGGGAACGGCGTGCCGACCGGCATCGTGCTCCCGGTGACCGAGGCGTTGCGATGGCGCAGCTCCAGCGGGTCGATGCCGAGCTTCAATGACAGTTCGTCCACCGCCTGCTCGAAGGCGAACGCGGCCTGAATGCCGCCGGGCCCGCGATAGGCTTCCGTGCGCGGCTTGTTGGTGACGATATCGAGACCTTCCAGGCGCAGCGCCGGCACCTGGTAGCAGGCGGCGGACGCCTGCATGACGAGCGTCGTCGGGGTGCCGGGCACGCCACCGGTGTCGAGTACATAGTGCCCCTCGACTGCGGTGATGCGGCCGTCGCGGTCGCCGGCGACCTTGACGTTGATCCGCGCGCCGGCCGCCGGGCCCGAACCGCCTTGCAGCAGCTCGTCGCGCGAGATCACCATCTTCACCGGGCGACCCGATTTCTGCGCGAGCCTGACCGCGATCGGCTCCAGATGCACCGTGATCTTGCCGCCGAAACCGCCGCCCATTTCGAGCGGGATCACCTTGATTTTCGACTGCGGTAGATCGAGCAGGCCGGCCGTCTGGATCTCGGTCTGGAATGCGCCCTGCGTCGACGCCCACAGCGTGACGAAGCCCGTCGCGTCGGCTTCCGCGACGCAGGCGTGCGGCTCGATGTAGCCCTGGTGCGCGGTGTCGATGACGACGCGCGCCTCGCCGATGGCGGCGGCGATGGTCATCGCGGACGCCACATCGCCGCGCTCGATCAGGGTGCGGCTGCCGGCGTTGCGCGGCACCTCCATGCCGGCGTCGAAGCCCTTCGGTTTGATCTCGGGATGGATCAGCGTCGCGCCGGGCGCGGTCGCCTGCTCGACGGTGACGGCGGCTGGCAGCACCTCGTAGGTGACGTCGATCAGGTCAAGTGCGGCGGCGGCAATATGCGGGTCGACTGCGGCGACGGCGGCGACGGGATGTCCGACCCAGTTCACCTTGGTCCGTGCCATCACGATCTCGGCCGAGACCCACAGGTCAGCCCCCGTTTCTCCGAAGGGGATCATGGTGCCGGGCTTGATCGGCGGCAGGTCCGCGGCGGTCATCACCGCCAGCACGCCCTTCAGCGCGGCGGCCTTCGACGTATCGACCGCCAGAATGTGCGCGTGGGCATGCGGGCTGCGCTTCAGGCGACCGTGGATCATGCCAGGCCGCACGAGGTCGGCTGGATAGGTGGCGCGTCCCGTGACGCGCTCGCCGGCGTCGACCCGCGGCAGCCGCTGACCGACAACCTTCATGACGCGATCATCGATTCCGGATGGTTCATCGTTCATCGGAGTTTTTCCTTTGGCCTTCAGTTGCTCACTACGCAACCGGGCGCTTCCTTTGGCCTTCGGTTGCCCACGTCGCAACCGGCCCGTGCTCTCGTCACGCTCAGTCGGGAACGGCTGCAGCCGCCACCGCCTCGACGATCTTGTCGTATCCCGTGCACCGGCACAGATTGCCCGCGATGGCGTGGCGGATCTCGGCCTCGCTCGGCCGCGGGTTCGATCGCAGCAGCGCCACCGCCGAGAGCACGACGCCCGGTGTGCAGAAGCCGCACTGAGTGCCGCCGTGCGCAATCAGTGCAGCCTGCACGGGATGCAACTCGGCGCCGTCGGCGACACCCTCGATCGTGGTGATGTGCGCGCCTGCGGCCTCGCCGGCAAGCACCAGGCAGGCGCAGACCGGCACGCCCTCCATCAGCACCGTGCACGAGCCGCAGTTGCCGTTGCTGCAGCCTTCCTTGGTGCCGGTGAGACCGAGCCGGTCGCGTAGCAGCTCGAGCAGGGTGTCGCGGCCGTCGGCCAGCACCTCGCGCGGCTCGCCGTTGACCTCGAGAGCGATGACGGATTTCATGCCAGCGTGATCCCGAGATCGTTGGCGCACGCCTCGAGGGCGCGGCGGGTGAGGACGGCGACAAGCTCGCGCCGATACTCGGCCGAGCCTCTCGTATCAGAAATGGGCTTTGCCTCGTGCGCGGCCTTTGTGCCGGCCGCGGCAAACAACGCGCGCGACGGTGCGTTGCCAAGCAAAGCGGCTGCGGCGTTGGACGCGATCACGGGAGTCGGCCCGACCGAGGCCAACACGACGCGGGCATTTGTGATGCGGCCGTCTGCGCCGAGCGCCAGGGTCACGCCGGCGCCGGCCACCGCGATGTCCATCTCGCGACGTGGCGTGAAGCGCAGGTAGCGCGCGGCACTGCGAGGAGCCGACGGCGGCAGGAGGATCGCCGTCACGATCTCAGCCGTTGTGAGCGACGAGCGGCCGGGCCCCGTCGCCACCTCGGCGACAGCGACGCTGCGTGAACCGTCAGGTCCGGCGATCTCCGCACGTGCGTCGAGCGCGATCATCAGTGGCACCGCGTCGCCCGACGGCGCCGCATTGCACAGATTGCCGCCGAGCGTCGCCCGGTTCTGGATCTGCAGGCTGCCGATCAGACGTGCCGACCCGAGCAGCCCCGGATGCGCACGGGCGAACTCGGCATGCGCACCGAGTTGGCCGACACTTGCCGCCGCCCCGATGCGCCAGCCACCGTCGCTGGTCGCCTCGATACGCGTCAAGTCCGGGATGTGCTTCAGGTCGATCGCCACGCGCGCCGTCCGCCGGCCTTCGCGAAGCTGCGGGATGAGGTCGGTGCCGCCAGCCAGCACGCGCGCGCCGCCGGCTGCAGCCAGCCGCACGGCCTCGGCTACCGTGGTCGGCCGCTCGTAGTGCAAGTCCTGCATCAGATGTCCGTCACTGTTGCTGCTCAGGGATCGTAGCAGGCTCGGCCGACGATTTCATCGACCTTGGCCAAGTACGTCAAGGATGACGACGGAGGCGGCGGGGTCAGACCCGAGGGTCTCACCCCACGATTGCCGTAGCATGGTTAACTCGCAAATTCGGCCCTGGAGCGCGTTTCTCGACCCCTCGGCTACCCCACCAGCCAGGGCCATGACGATCACGCTGCACGAGCTTGCCTGAGGCTGCGCGAGGCCTTCCGCGAGTCCAGGATGGGCCGACCGCCCCCCTCGTTCACGCGCATCCTGGTTAATGCCGGCGCCGCGATCAGATCACCGCGATCGCCTCGATCTCGATCAGCCAGCCTGGCACCGCCAGCGATGTCACGCCGACGAGCGTGGAGGCGGGCGCCCGCTTGCCGAAGAACTCCTCGCGGACCGCCACAAGCTCGCCGCGATGGCGCATGTCGACCAGATAGGTGTTGAGCTTGACGATGCTCTGCATGGTGCCGCCTGCGGCTTCCACCTGCGCCTTGACAGCGGCATACGTGGCGCGTGCCTGTCCGGCGAAATCGCCAGGGTGGCCCGGTCCGCCTTTGGCGTCGTAGTCGACCTGGCCCGAGATGAAGATGATGGACTGCGCGCCGGTCACCTTGATCGCCTGCGTGTAGGTTGGCGGGTCGAACACCGACTTTGCGGTGATGGGCTCGATCTTGACGGGCATGGGGACTTCCTCTCCTGAGCCCAAATGGGGCTATCAACGAGTTTTGCCGGTCTTTATCCAACTAACCAGAGGAGCTAGCAAGTGATTGTACCCGAATGCGAACACTGCCCCTCCCAGCGCAAGCAACAGACCCATCCAGCCCAAGAGTGCGGCCCAGCCTCGGTGCTCGTTTCCCCAAGTCCGATAGGCGCGAAACGGTCCTGCGCTCATCCGCTCGAGGAAAGCTGAGAAAGGATTAGCTCCATAAAGCCCAACATCGAGGAACCCCGTGAAGGCAATGGCAAGAAGCAATATGCCAAGCAAAAATGCTAACAATCCAATCCTCTTGGCGGGCCGATCAAATTGACTGAGCATTTGAGCCTTCGTTGTTGCCAAGAGTACCAGCGAGCCAGCTCAAATCCTGTTCTTCTCGATCAACCGTCGCGCGATGACGAGGCGCTGGATCTCGTTGGTGCCCTCGCCTATGCACAAGAGCGGCGCGTCGCGGTAGAGCCGCTCGACGATGAACTCCTTCGAGTAGCCGTAGCCGCCGTGGATGCGCATGGCCTCGGTGGCCACCTCGACGGCGGTTTCGGAGGCGAAGTACTTGGCCATGCCGGCTTCCATGTCGATCCGGCCGCCCGCATCGAAGGCACGCGCGGCGTCTTCCACAAGCAGTTCGGCGGCGCGGGTCTTGGCCGCCATGTCGCCCAGCTTGAGCTGGATCGCCTGGTGCTCGGCGATCGGCTTGCCCATGGTCCGGCGGATCTGGGCGTATTTGACGCTTTCCTTCAGCGCACGCTTGGCGATGCCCACCGAGCGGGCCGCGACATTGATCCGGCCGATTTCCAGGCCGCCGGTGGCCATCACCATCCCCTTGCCCTCCTCGCCGCCGATCAGGCTCAGCTCAGCCGAGCAGCGGTAGTCCTCAAATATGAACTCGCCGGAATCAATGCCCTTGTAGCCCAGCTTCTCCAGCTTTCGGCCGTTG
>JANOJW010000160.1:0-11901 GCA_031418955.1 Hyphomicrobiales bacterium
TTAGGCTGTAGGTCGGGTAGAAGGCCGTCTGCACTTCGGCCGAGACCCGACAGAGCCGTGCCGCAACGCGTCGGGTCTCGCAAGTGCAGCGCTCTACCCGACCTACGAGGCGACCGCGTGCCATCGTCATTTGAAGCGGCCGGGGCGCGGGGCTCGGGTTCGCCCACCTTGCGCAGCCTAGCCAAAAGTACACGAACCAGCGTGACGCTGGCAAATGCAACCGGGCGTTAAGGTTGATGGGGATGCTTAACCGGAGCGGGGTGTCCGACCGGGTGGCCGACCCGCCACGAGCAACAGGGCTTCCTCGTAGGCTCCGCCGAAGTCGACCCTGGTGATTTGCGAAAGGTCATGCAACTGGGGTGAGGTCTCCCAGGTCCCGTCGGGCGTCACCTCGAGCATCAACATGTGATCGTCACCCACTGTCAGCGGCTTCCCGATGTGACAGACCCGCACTTCTTCACTCTCGAAATGGACGGTCAGCGATGGGAATTGTACGGCGGCACTCAAAATGAGCGACGCCAGCGACGACAGATCCAACGCCTCGTGTTTCGGGCGCTTGTCCTTTCGCTTCTTCAGTGCGGCCTCAAGAAAATCGGCATGCGGGGCCGGCACGATGCACGTCGTGATGTCTTTGAACCGGAAGCAGTTGAAGCCGTCGAACCGGATGGATTTGTCGATCAAACTCAGTGCGAAGTAGTCTTTGCCGATAGCTGCCACGTAGCCGTCGGCCCAGCCGTCTTCCAGGTTTCCCCTGAATACTCGGGCGATTTCACCGTCGTTGAAGGCCTTGGCGATCTTCGATTTGACCGATGTGCTCATGGTGCGGCCTCACTCCAACAGGTCGCGGAGCATCGGGATCAGGGGCACGTCGGCTGCCGGCATCGGGTAGTCGGCGAGGCGCGCCGCGCGCACCCATTTCAGCACCTGCCCCTCGCGGGGTGCGATCTCGCCGTCCCAGCGGCGGCACAGATAGAGCGGCATCAGCAGGTGGAATTTTTCGTAGGCGTGGCTCGCGAAGGTGAACGGCGCGAGGCAGGTGTCGCACACCGTAATCGACAGCTCCTCGGCGAGCTCGCGCACCAATGCAGCTTCCGGGGTCTCGCCCTCTGAGACTTTGCCGCCGGGAAACTCCCACAGCCCGGCCATCGATTTGTCCGGCGGGCGCTGCGCGATCAGGACGCGGTTGTCGATGTCGATCAGGGCCGCGGCGACGACGAGCAGCAGTGGACGGGGCTGGGCGCTGGGCTGGTCGCGTGACGAGTCGGTGGACATGGGGGACCCGAGATGGTTCGGCGCGCAGTGTCCCGCTCGCGATAGCGCGATTGGCACAGGCGCGAAAGCTGCTCAGCCGCCGCCCGACAGGATGCGCGGGCTGCCGGGTGCGGGACGCGCGCCGAGGCCGCCGTCAGCCTCGTCCTTGAGCGGTGGCGTCCCACCGCCGTTTGTCGCAGCTGGAACCGCGCGGGCGCGACGCGCGGGCTTCGACTGGGGTGCTGCTTGCGGCGTCTCGGCGTCCGTCTCGCTCGCCACGGTCTGGCGGGCGACGCGCGTGCGATCTCCGGGCAACGCGCACCGTGGCGGCTGGTAGCCGATCATCGGCTCGGCCGATGGCGACGGCGCCCGAAGCGTCGACAGGTAGTCAGGGTCGCCATTGTCGTCGGGCGCCCCGTCGCTGACCTGATAGCGCTTCTCGCAGATGCCGACGCGCGGCGGAAGCCGGGAGCGCTCGAAGGTGTCGTAGCCAGCCTTCAGATCGCGCCAGAAATCCATCCAGACATGGTGCTTGTGGCGCTCCATGTTGGCGTCCGTCATGCGGAACGGGAAGACATGCACGTGAAAGCGATCACGGGTCTTGGTGAGCGACTCCGCCACCAGGCTGAAAATTTCGTCCTGCACCTGCTCTGTCATGGCATAGCAGCCGACCGACGAGCAGCCGCCGTGCACCAGCAGAAACGAGCCGGTGCGGCCGTTCAACTGGTCGTGTGCGTTGGGAAATCCAAGATTGAAGGCCCGGCGCCAGCGCCCAACGAGCCGCGTCTGCTGCCAGCGCACCGTGTAGAACCCTTCCGGGCTTTGCCGGTCGCCTTCCTTGATCTTCGGCCCAAGCGTCCCCGTCCAATGGCAGATCGGATAGGTCGCAAACAGCACGAAGGCTTGCGACGTCTCGTCGAACAGCCAGAGCTCGAGCTCGGACTCCTCCTTGAAGATACGAACGAAAACACGGTTGCCTCTGGCGAGCCCCTTCTCCGTCAAGCGCTCGTCGAGCTTGGCGAGATCTGGTGTGCCCGCGAACGGGGCTTCACCGCGGCCATAGGCGCGCTGGCGCTCGATGCGATAGGGTGCAGCGTCGCGAAGCTCGATGTCGACGGCACGCGTCGGCGCGCCGGCGAGCCCGAGGCAGATGCCAACGAGCCCGAGCAGCAAAGCAACGCGACCTTTACGCTCCCACCACATGCGTCGCCTCAGACTCGAGGACAAAGGCTGGCTCGGGGACATGCGCTGTCTCCGCCGACGGCATCATAACCCGACGATGCCGCTACAGGCGCAAGCTGCCCGAGGTTGGTAAACCGGAGTTCCCTCCCAAAGAGGCCTGATCCATAGCCGTCCGCCCCGGAAGCAACAAGAAGCGACCAGCCGGTGTGGCTCGCGCGCCACGACGACCGCCATCAATTGGCGCCTGTCAGACCCAGGCTCGGACCCTTCGGCGTCGACGACTTGAGGAGGCCCGACAGCACGCCCGGCTCGGTGCCGGCGGCCGGCGCGCCCGACTCGGTCGCAACCATCGTGCGCATTTTCGGCCCCGGCGCGACGACGCGCTGCTCGGCAATCTGCTCAGCTGTGCCCAGGCCCTTGAAGGGCTCGGGCTTGCGGCGCTCGAACACCGGGCAGCGGCCCTCCGGATCGACGCGCATGGACACATTCTGGATCGGGCGGGCATTGACGTTGTAGCGCCGCTCGCAAATCGTGACCGGCGGCGGCTGGCGGGTCAGCTCGAACAGGTCGTGGCCGTCCTTCAGCGTCTGCCAGAAGGCGAACCAGCGGTGGCCCTTGTGACGGGCCATGTTGGCTTCGGTCATGCGGAAGGGATAGGCGTGCACCTGGAAGCTGTCGTGGCCGGCGGCGAACTGCTCGCGGGCGAGCGCGTAGATCTCCTCGATCAGCGCGTCGGTCATCGCATAGCAGCCGGCCGACTTGCACTTGCCGTGCACCATCAGCGCGCTGCCCGAGCGCTTGTGTGCCTTGTCGTAGGCGTTGGGGAAGCCGAGATTGAACGCCAGATGGAAGCTCGAGTTCGGGTTCATCAGGGTCTTGGAGACCGTGTAGAAGCCCTCGGGCGCCTGCTTGTCGCCCTGTGCGAGCTTGGGGCCGAGTTCCCCTGACCAGGTGCAGATCGGGTAGGTTTTGAAATGGTAGAAATGCCCGTCGTCGCGGGCTTTCCAGATCTCGAGCTCGGACTCTTCCTTGAAGATGCGCACGAAGATCGGCGCTTCCGTCTTCATGCCCTTCTTGCCGAGCAGCATCATCGCGTCCTTGGACAGCGGACGCAGGGACGGCGGTGTCTCCTGCGTGGCGCACGCCGCCAGCAGCAAGGACCCGGCCAGGGCCACAGCAGAGATTGCAGCAAGCTTCTTCATAGTCCCCAGGCCGATCTACTAGCGACACAGTGCCCCTGGTGCACGCAGACCGCGTTATCGAGTCGATTCAGTTAACGTACAGTTAACGCGATCCAGTGACTAGAGCGCGAGCGCCACGGTCAAGCCGATTCGAGCCGACCGGTCAGTCGAGATCAAACACAGGAAACACGGCTTCCATTTGGCAGAGTTCACCGATTGCGCGTCCAGTGGTCCCAGATCGAGGTCGAATTGGCGCCGCCGAGGTCCAGATCAGCGGATCAGGCAACAGATCGGCTGGGCTGCAGGGTTCCTGCAGGTGCCATCATGTTGATCTATGCCTTTGAAATTGCATTGAAATTTTTACATGCCCATCGGCCAGGAGACCTAATCCGGTCTGGGGGACCGGTATCCAGTGTTCCTACTCTTTCGGCTTCTCGGCCTGTGCAGGCTCGATCGGCAGTGAGCCCGTGGTGATCGGCGATGCCTCCACCGGTACGGGCAAGGCTGGCGCCTGCGTCGAGGCAACAGCGGGCGGCGACGTTGAGGTGACCGGCGTGGGAGTGGCCGCGACAGCGGGCATTGCTTCGGCGCGCCGCTGCGCCGGAATGGCGATCCCAAACCACGTGTTGTCGCGCGGATAGAGGCGCTGATTCAGGCCCGACCAGAGCTGCTGCGACGACACGCCATCGACGAAGGTCTTGGTCGGCGGCGTTACCAGGAAGGCAGCGACCGTCGCGGCCGCCATGGCCACCGAATGCCAGGGCTTGCGGAAGTCGATCGGCTTCACGGCCGTGCCGAACGACGCCTTGATGCGCGTGTCCATCACGTCGACGCTGTAGATCTCGTCGAGGACGAGGTGCGTCATGTAGCCGAAGAACATGAACGCCCCGGCGAGCCAGGCCACGCCCTCGTGCCGGCCGAGCGCCCACTTGTAGACGGCAGCCGTCAGGAACGAGAAGAACACGGCCGCGAGCAGCGAGTGATAGATACCCCGGTGGTAGGACATGCGGTGGAACACGAAGTGGGCGACGTAGCGCACGAACAGGAAGGCGCCGACCGCCAAAATCCACAACTCCGCGATCGACAGCTTGCCCGCGAACGTGAACAGCACGACGAACGCGAAGAACGCGGCTAACCCCGAGAACAGCGCCTTGCTCGGCCGCGAGTCTTTCAGGTCGATGTCGGGCAGCACGCTGCCGAGCACGCCCGCGACCGTGATCGCCACCAGGTTTTCCGGCGCGACGACGTCGGCTGCCAGCGTCAGCGTCGCGAGCATGCCGCTGGTCAGGGTGCCGATGCCGATGTGAGTTGGGAAATTCGCCATGATCGGTCTCCCGTCGTAATCGCGCAGAGCGCCGTCCGCGCCATGCCCCGATGGAATGAAGCTCGACACGTACCGATTCGCCCATACGGAGAAAGGCTGTGCCCCCGATAACCTGTGGACGAGCAGCGCGGCTGGACGGCGGCATGGGGAGCGCGGCATCTTGTTGGCCCGAGCACGCAATCCCGACTAGGGTGTCAGAACCGCAGAGGAGCCCGAGCCCGTATGCAGCAGCGCGTCACCCGTATCGGCCACACCGTGTGCCCGCACGACTGTCCCTCGACCTGCGCGCTCGATGTCGAGCTGTTCGAGGACGGCACCATCGGACGCGTGCACGGGGCGAAGGACAACGACTACACGGCGGGCGTAATCTGCAACAAGGTCGCCCGCTACAAGGAGCGCATCCACCATCCCGACCGGCTGCTGCATCCCCTGAAGCGCACCGGGCCGAAAGGGTCGGGTCAGTTCGCGCGCTGCTCGTGGGACGAGGCGCTCGATCTGACGGCGGAGGCGTTTCTGGCAGCCGAGCGCCGGCACGGGCCCGAGGCGGTGTGGCCGTACTACTTCGCGGGCACCATGGGCCTCGTCATGCGCGACGGCATCCATCGGCTGCGGCACGCCAAGAAATATTCGCAGATGTTCGCCTCGATCTGCACGACGCCGGCGTGGACGGGCTTCATCGCCGGTACGGGAAAGCTCGCCGGGCCAGATCCGCGCGAGATGGCCAAGACCGACCTGTTGGTGATCTGGGGCACCAATCCGGTCAACACGCAGGTCAACGTGATGACGCACGCGGTTCGCGCGAGAAAGGAGCGCGGCGCCAAGATCGTCGTCGTCGACATCTACAAGACCGGCACCATGGAGCAGGCCGACATGGCGCTGTGCCTGCGGCCTGGCACCGACGGCGCGCTCGCATGCGCGGTGATGCACGTGCTGTTTCGCGATGGCTATGCCAACCGGCCGTACATGGAGCGCTACACCGACTGCCCGAAGGAGCTGGAGGCGCATCTGGCCGACAAGACGCCAGCGTGGGCGGCGGCGATCACGGGCTTGAGCATCGCCGAGATCGAGACCTTCGCGACCATGATCGGGACGACACCGAAGACGTATCTGCGCTTGGGCTATGGCTTCTCGCGCCAGCGCAACGGCGCCCACAACATGCATGCCGCGTCCTGCATCGCGTCGGTGACAGGCGCGTGGGCGCACGAGGGCGGCGGCGCCTTCCACAACAACGGCGCGATCTTCAAGTGGGACAAGACGCTGATCGAAGGCCTCGACGTGGCTGATCCGACGACGCGCATGCTGGACATGAGCCGCATCGGGCCGATCCTGACCGGCGACAAGCGCGATCTCGGCGATGGACCGCCGGTCACCGCGATGCTCGTGCAGAACATGAACCCGGTGCAGGTGGCGCCCGAGCAGCGCCTCGTGAAGAAGGGTTTCCTGCGCGACGATCTGTTCGTGTGCGTGCACGAGCAGTTCATGACCGCGACGGCGAAAATGGCCGACGTGGTGCTGCCCGCGACCATGTTCCTCGAGCACGACGACGTCTACCAGGGCGGCGGGCACCAATACATCCTGCTTGGACCCAAGCTGCTCGAGCCGGCGGGCGAATGCCGCTCCAATCACGACGTGATTGTTGGATTGGCGAAGCGGCTGGGCGCGACACATCGCGGCTTCGAGATGACGCCGCGCCAGATCATCGACGAGACGTTGCGCACATCGGGCTGGGGCAGCCTCGCTGAGCTCGAGGCGGCGAAGTGGATCGACTGCCAGCCCGACTTCGAGACGGCGCACTATACGACGGGTTTCGCCTACCCGGATGGGAAGTTCAAATTCAAGCCGGACTGGCCTCACGTGCCGGCCGGCCGCCGCCACGACTGGGGCATCTCGCACACGGTGCCGCGGCTGCCCGATCACTGGGACGTCAACGAGAAAACCGACGCCGCGCATCCGTTCCGCCTCGCGACGAGTCCCGCGCGCGGTTACTTGAACTCGTCGTTCAACGAGATGCCGTCGAGCCGCAAGCGCGAAGGGAGACCGCGCGCGAAGATGCACCCCGATGACCTGGCGCGGCTTGGGCTCGTCGATGGGCAGAAGATCCGCATGGGCAACGAGCGCGGCGAGATCGTGCTGCATGCCGAACGGTTCGAGGGCGTGCTGCCAGGCGTGGTGATCGTCGAGGCGATCCCGCCCAACGACGACTTCGAAGGCGGCGAGGGTTTGAACACGCTGACCAGCGCCGAGCGCATCGCACCCTTCGGCGGGGCAGCGTTCCACGACAATCACGTGTGGATCAAGGCTGGGTGAGGTGTAGATGTGTAGGTCGGGTTGAGGGTGCGCCCTGCACTTGCGCAGCCGAAGCCCGACATAGTCGTGCCAGGTTCTGTCGGGCTTCGGCCGCAAGTGCAGGGCGGCCTCAACCCGACCTACGGTTCGGTGAACGGAGACACAGATGACCCCAAGCGAACGCGACAAGACCAAAGAGCGCGCGGCAGCAGCCGGCCTGAGCAATCTGACCGACGCGCAGCTCGCCGAGTTCGCCGCGGGCGCAAAGTCCATGGACGCCCTGGTGCGGCGCCTGCCCAAGGACCTCGGCGGCGCCGACGAGATGGCGCTGGTGTTTCGCCTGACGCCTCGCGCGTCGCTAGGAGACCGCCGATGAGTGCCGAGCTGGGATTTCTTTCGATCGTCGCGGCGAGCGAGCTGATCCGAACCAAAAAGCTGTCACCCGTTGAGCTGACCAAGGCACTGCTCGCGCGCATCGAGGCGCTCGATCCGAAGTTCAACGCATTCATTCGGGTGACGCCCGACATCGCGCTCGCGGCGGCGCGGGTGGCCGAGGCCGAGATCACCGCCGGTGGTTGGCGCGGTGTCATGCACGGTATGCCGTTCGGGTTGAAGGACATCATCGACTTCGCCGGCCTGCCGACGACGTGCCATTCGAAGATCCTGGCGCAGAACGTGGCGAAATCCGATTCCGTGGTCACGACCAAGCTCAAGGCGGCGGGCGGTGTGCCGATGGGCAAACTCTCGACGCACGAATTTGCGATCGGCGGGCCGTCGCTCGATCTGCCGTGGCCGCCCGCGCGCAATCCCTGGAACCGCGACTGCCATCCGGGCGGCTCGTCATCGGGGTCGGGCGCGGCGCTCGCTGCCGGTCTGCTGCCAGCGGCGTTGGGCACCGACACGGGTGGCTCCATACGCAACCCCGCGTCGATGTGCGCGGTCGTCGGCCTCAAACCCACCTATGGCCGGGTCAGCCGGCGCGGCGTGTTCCCGCTGTCGAACTCGCTTGATCATGTGGGGCCGATGACGCGGACGGTGCGCGACAATGCGCTGCTGCTCAACCTGCTCGCCGGTTTTGACGCGCAAGATCCCGGCAGCGCCGACGAGCCCGCGATCGATTTTGCGCGCGACATCGGGAAGGGGCTCAAAGGCGTGCGCATTGGTCTCGCGCGCCATCTCTACACCGATGACCAGATGGCGCATCCCGAGCAGGTGGCCGCCATCGACGTCGCCGTCGACGTGCTGGCCCGCCTCGGCGCGGAGGTGCGCGAGATCCGCCTGCCGCCGTTCGACGACTACATGGTGTGCTGCCGCATCATCCTGGGTGCTGAATCGTTCGCGATCCACCGCCGCTGGCTCGCCGAGCGGCCGGGCGACTACGGCGCGTATGGCCGCCAGCGGCTATTGAACGGTGCCACCATCACCGCCGCCGACTACATCGATGCGTTGCGCCAGCGCCATCGGCTGACGCACCGCACGCTCGAAGCCATGGCCGATCTCGACGTCGTGCTCACCGCCTCGAGCCTCGACCCGACCTGCCGCATCGACGATCTCGAGGCGGTGGCACGGACCTATCCGCGACAGGCCCGCCAGCCGTTCAATGTGACGGGGCAGCCGGCCCTCGCCATGCCCGCGGGTTTCACGACGGACGGCCTGCCGCTGTCGCTGCAGCTGGTCGGGCACCCCTTCGATGAGGCGATGATCTATCGGGTGGCGGCGGCCTACGAGGAGGCGACACGCTGGTGCGATCGCCGCCCGCCGGGCGTATGTGAGGCCGACGTGTGAGGCCGATTTGACGCGAGAACCGTGCGACTCGCGTGGTGATCGCCACGCGGTCGAGAGCTGGATCCGATCGCGTCGGGTCCAGCTCCTTCTTGTTGTTTTGGAACAATAACGTGCTGAAATCGTTTCGTTTGAATGCGGGTCCGAGCTATTCTTTCTTCGAATTAATAGAACTAATCACGATCTCGATCAGGCACGCAAGCCGTGCGCCCCGATAACGGATATCGACATGTCCGATATCTCCCACGTCGACCTCAATCTGCTCAAGGTGCTGGCCGTGCTGGCGCAGGAGCAGTCGACGACGCGAGCCGCGCAGCGCCTGGGCCATGCGCAGTCGACGATCAGCACGGACCTCAAGAAGCTCAGGGACATCTTCGATGACCAATTGTTCGTGCGGCATCAGCGCGGCCTGAAACCGACGGCGCGCATGGAGGCGATGCTGCCGCAGCTGCAGGGGCTCATGCGCGGCCTCGAGGCGATCGTCGAGCCGCCGGTGTTTGATCCGCGGACGGCGCGGCGCACCTTCCAGATCATCGCCGGAGATTATTCGGAATGGCTGATCCTCCCCAAACTGTGTGCGATCCTCGCGGCGGAAGCGCCCGGCATCCGCATCGCCGTGGTGCACCACGTGATGGGCCGCGCGCAGAAGATGTTCGAGGCGGACGAGCTCGATCTGTCACTCTCGGTGCCACGGCTCGTCGCGCCCTCGCTGCATTTCCATCCGCTGATCGAGGATCGCTACTGCGTCGTTGCCCGCAAGGGGCACCCGCGCCTCGAGGGGCCGCAGATCACGCTCGACCAGTTCTGCGAGGAGATGCACGCCGTCACCGTGCGCGACGACAACATCTTCGAGCTGACCACCACCGACCGGACGCTCGCCTCCTTCGGGCGCGAGCGGCGGCAGCTGTTCATCACGCGCAACTACTCGTCGGCGCTGCGCGTCATCGAGCAGACCGATCTGATCGGCATGGGGCTGCACGGCATCCTGCCGATCTATCCGAGCCTGCAGGCGTTCCCCGCACCCTTCGAGATCGTGCCGATGCGGCTGATCGTGACGTGGCACGAGCGTCAGCAGAACGATCCTGCGCACGCCTGGCTGCGCCGCCGCCTTGTCGAGGTAGGGCGCCAGGTGTCGCCGGTGCCGCTGGGTACTGCACCCATCAAGCCGAAACGAACTTCAGCCCGATGATCGCGCCGATCAGCAGCATCAGCAGCAGGATGCGCAGCGTTTCGGCCGGCTCGCCGTAGTACGCGATGCCGATGACGGCGGTGCCGGCGGCGCCGATGCCGGTCCAAACCGCGTAGGCCGTGCCGAGCGGAATGACCCGCATCGCCGCGATCAGCAGGCCGAAGCTCA
Source organism: Hyphomicrobiales bacterium (assembly GCA_031418955.1). GTDB lineage: Bacteria > Pseudomonadota > Alphaproteobacteria > Rhizobiales > Hyphomicrobiaceae. The sequence continues at coordinate 10,364 of JANOJW010000160.1, forward strand.
GCGCCGAGCACACGAGGAAGGCCAGGATCGGCAACGGCTTCAGCGACCAGTCCATGTAGCGCATGGAGGTGGTGAAGCCGATCTCGAACAGGCCGGCGAGGAGGAGATACAGCCAAGCCATGCGCAGGTCGCCTCGTTCTCCACGACGACGGCAACCGCCGCCGCAATCGCCTCACCGCGCGCTCTCGAGGCTTTCGACGACGAGATTGCCGTTGGTATAGACGCAGATCTCAGCCGCAATCGCCATCGCCTTGCGCGCGATCTCCTCGGCCGATTGTGGCGTGTCGAGCAGCGCGCGCGCAGCGGCCAGCGCATAGTTGCCGCCCGAGCCGATGCCCATCACGTCGCGTTCCGGCTCGAGCACGTCACCGGTGCCGGTGAGCACGAGCGTCCGCTCGCGGTCGGCGACCAGCATCATCGCCTCGAGCCGGCGCAGGAAACGGTCCGTACGCCAGTCCTTGGCGAGTTCGACGCAGGCCCGCGTCAGTTGCCCCGGATACTGCTCGAGCTTGGCCTCGAGGCGCTCGAACAGGGTGAAGGCGTCGGCGGTGGCGCCGGCAAAGCCGCCGATCACGTCGCCGCGGCCGAGCGGGCGCACTTTTCGGGCGTTGGACTTGATCACGGTCGCGCCGAGCGACACCTGGCCGTCGCCGGCGACGACGACACGCCCGCCCTTGCGGACGGTGAGGATGGTGGTGCCGTGCCAGACGGCGGCGTCGGTCGTTGTGCTGCTCATAGGACGACAGATGCGGCGCGCATCCTCACACGTCAAGGGTGTGACCAGTCAGGCGCCGAACGATACGGCTCAGCGTTCAGTGCGGACGGGCTCGACGTCGGCCTCTTTCGCCGTCGGGGCGGGCACATCTTCCTCCTGATTGATCAGGATGGACCACCGCGTGCGGCGATCCTGGCGCTTCTCGGCCAATCGCAGAGAATCGGCACGTTGCGTGACGCGGCTCTCGGCGAGCTCGGCGGCAAACAGCGGGCACGGGATCGACGCCACCCGTCCGGTCGCGCGGTCGAGCGCCAGCTCCAGGCAGTCTTGGCCCGCCTGCGCAACGACGCGAGCGTCCTCCGGATGGCCCTTCAGGACGACGTCGCTGACGAAGCTCCAGAAGCCGATGAAATGCCAGAACACGGCGCCGACGACGAAACCGAGCGCACCCCACGCGATCGTCGTCGTGCGGCGCTGCCGCAATGGCCCGGAGGGCGCGACGGTGCGCGGCACGCGTCCGGGTTGTTCGACGGGGTCGAGGTGATCCTGCATTGCTGCGCCACGGTCACGACTCGCACATGTCAAGACCATTGGTGGGCCGACGCCGCAACGCAAGACACTCCGGGCGGAAATGCGGCACGGCAGGAGCTTATCAACAGGATAGTCACTCCGACGGCGACCACCCGTAGGAAAAAAGGAACTGGACGAGAACAAGCGCAAGCGCTCGGAGAAAAAACGCGTCATCAAGTTCGTGACCGAATAGCTGAGCGCCGCAGTTTGACACCGTGGGGCGGTTGCTGCCGCAGGCGTAGACCGTGACGAA
>JANOJW010000161.1:0-10888 GCA_031418955.1 Hyphomicrobiales bacterium
TTCTCGACCTCCTTGCCCTCGGCGTCCTTCTCCTTGGACTTGATCACGCGCTGCGTGCCAAAGCGGGCACGGAACGTGCCGCCGCCGTCCTTCACCGCGAGGTTGGTGTTGTAGAGGATCGGCGAGCCCGGATGTTTGTGCTCGGGCTTGCCCCAGCACGGCCACGGCAGGCCGTAATGGTCGCCGGCGATCTCGGCAGGCGCGCCAGGCAGCGACTTCAGCGTCACGATATCGAACTTGTCCTGATGCAGCATGTGCGCCTTGAGGCGCTCGGGCGACTGGCCGCAATAGCCGGTGGAGAAGCCGCCCCGGTTGATCTCGCGAAGAACCGACTCGGCCTCCGGCTCGTCGCCGAACTTGCCCTTCACCATCTTGATGTTCTTGAACATCCGGTCGGCGAAGCCGAGGCGCTTCGCCAGCTCGTAGATGGCCCAGTAGTCGGAGGCCGACTCGAAGATCGGCTCGACCACCTTCTCCCCCCACTGGAGGGAGCGGTTTGAGGCCGTGCGCGAGCCATCACACTCCATGTTCGTACAAATGGGCAGCAGATAGGTGCCGTCCTTGCGGCCGCCGAGCGAGACGAAGTTCGTCGGGTGCGGATCGGCGACGACGAGCAGGTCGAGCTTGGCCAAGCCCTTCACCATCTCCGGCATGCGCGGCACGGTGTTGCCGCCGTGACCGAAGATGATTGCAGCCTTCAGGGTGTCGCGCTGGTCGACCTGATCCTTCGGCAGCGACACGGCATCAAACCACCGCGTCGAGGGAATGCCCGGCATGTTGCGGTAGTTGATCTTGGTGTTGTTGGGGCCGTCCTTCTTGTCGAAGCGGCTGTCGAGCCACTCGAAATCGACCTCCCAGACGCGGGCCCAATGACGCCACGCCGGGTCGGCGAGCCCGTAGTAGAGCGGCAGCGTGATGACATCGAGGCCGAGGTCGGTCGCGCCCTGCACGTTGGTGTGGCCGCGGAAAATGTTGGCGCCGGTGCCAGGCGCGCCGACGTTGCCGGTGGCGAGCAGCAGCGTGCAGTAGGCGCGCACGTTGGCGGTGCCGACCGTGTGCTGCGTCGCGCCCATGCACCAGATCAGTGTCGAGGGGCGCTGCGTCGCGAACAACTCCGCGACCTTTTTCAACTGCTCGCCGGGAACGCCCGTGACGTCCTCGACGGTCTTGGGGTCCCACTTCTTCACCTCGGCGCGGACGTCGTCCATGCCGTAGACGCGCTGGCGGATGAATTCCTTGTCCTCCCAGCCGTTCTCGAAGATGTGCCAGAGCATGCCCCAGATCACCGGGATATCCGTGCCGGAGCGAATGCGCACATACTCGGTCGCGTGGGCCGCCGTGCGCGTCATGCGCGGGTCGATGACAATGAGATTGGCGCGATTGATCTCCTTGCCGGTCAACACATGCTGGAGCGAGACCGGATGAGCTTCCGCCGGATTGCCGCCCATGATGATCATGGTCTTGGCATTACGGATGTCGTTGTAGGAGTTGGTCTGGGCGCCATAACCCCAGGTGTTGGCGACGCCGGCGACCGTGGTCGAATGGCAGATGCGCGCCTGATGATCGACCGAGTTGGTGCCCCAGAACGCCGCCATCTTGCGATAGAGGTAGGCGGCCTCGTTGGTGAACTTGGCGGAGCCGAGCCACCACACCGACTCTGGCCCCGACGTCTCGCGAATCTCGAGCATTTTCTTGGAGATCTCGTCCAGCGCCTGTGGCCAGCTGATCTTCTGATACTCGCCGTTGACGAGCTTCATTGGATACTTGAGGCGCCGGTCGCCCATGACGACCTCGCGGATGGCGGCGCCCTTGGCGCAATGCGTGCCGCGGTTGATCGGCGAGTCCCAGGCCGGCTCCTGCCCGACCCACACGCCGTTCTGCACCTCCGCCTTGACGGTGCAGCCGACGGAGCAGTGCGTGCAGATGTTGGTCTTGACGGTAACCGGCACACCGGGCTGCGGGCCGCTTCCTGCGGCGGCCTCGGCCTTTTTTACGCTGCCCAGCGACAGCGATCCGAAGGCTGCTAAGCCGCCCGCGGCAAGGCCCGAGCGGGCGAGAAAGCCGCGGCGATCGAGAGACTTGGCTACGGACGGCTCCGCGGCGAGGCGCGAGCGGCGGGCGCGAACGTCTTGGCGTTTGGTCAGCATGACGCTTCTCCCGATCAATACCGGTTGGTGCGGTAGTAGGTTTTGACGTGATCCGTCTCGCGGTAGCGCTTCTTGATGCGATCAGCGACCGACTCGGCGGCGTCAGCAGGTGTCGAGGTGACCGCCACGCCGGTTGCCGCCACGACTGCGGTGCCCGCGGCTCCCTTGCCGAGGAACCTCAGCAAGCCGCGCCGGTCGACGGTTTCGCGAGTTTCGTTTTTTTTCGTCATTGCTTGACCTCCCATCCGAAATTTCTTCTCCGGGCGCGCAGCGCGCCCGCACTTCGAGAACCTCACGGCGGCAGCCGCATGGCATCCTGCTCCAGTGTCAGCCAGATCGAGCCCCAGTTCGCCACGGCACGGTAGAAGCGTGCCGACGGGGCCGTCGCGATGTCATCCATGATGCGCGTGCCGACGCGCGCGATATGGCGCTCGAAGAACCCGTCGGCCTCGGCATCGGCATTGAAGGAACCGTTGTCGAAATCGCCACGCAGCAGCCCGCCCATGATCTCGAGCAGCGAGCCGATGTGATCCTCGGGCTCGAACACCTTATCGCTGCGCGCGATGCCGAGCCGCTGCATGTCGTCGCGAAGTGCGGCCAGCGGACGATCGTTGAGGAAGCCGGTCAGATAGAACGATGCGTAGGGCACCACCTCGCCACGCGCGATACCGACGAGGATGCTGAAATGCTCGCGTCCCACGCTGTCGGCGGTTGCCGTACGTGCCGCTTCCGCCAGCGCCATCTGCGCCATGCCGAGCGGGCTTGCGTCTCCCCGCAGGGCCGCCAACTGCGCCAGCATCTCGTCAGTCGGCGCGCGTCGCAGCAAGGCGGCCAGCATGAGATAGGCTGCGATTCGATCAGGGTTCTGAAGATTTGCTTCGGCCGCACCTGTCGCCGGCCTCGCTTGTGGGGGCAGCGCCAATCCGGTCGGCGCGTTCTCGGCAGCATGGTGGTCGCGTCTGGCCTGCACTCGTCATCCTTCCACCGGTCGGCCCCGCAACGAGGTTCCCCGGTTCCGCACCCGACGTGCGGCCCGGCAGAACACCGGGATCGAACTCGATAAGCTGTGCCGTCCAATCCCTCGATCACTAGCACTCACAGCACATCGCCGCAAACGGAACCGATAGACACCGATAGACTCAGACCGTGCGCGGCAGCGCCCCGCCATGCCGCCGCCCATTTTGCTGCGGAGCAGCATGATCGGCAAATGCCGCGCTGGCGTCAGGCGCAGCTTGCACTGCAGGCGAGTGCGGCGATGGCGCAGGCGTCTCGGCAGTCGTCGATACGTCTTCTGAACCGCATCCGGATGGCGCGCTCACCGGCGCCATGCCGACTGCCGAGGCACCGGTCTCAATGGTTTGAGGCAGCAACGTAATTGCGTCTGCTGGTGGCGGCACAACATCGCGCAACTGTCCCGTCGCCTGGGCCAGCAATGCCTCGATGTCGACGCCGGGGTCGAGTGCGCCGAAGCCCGGCACGCCGTCGGGCGCGTTCCAGTTGTATTGATTCTCGGCCACCTCGATGAAATCCCGAATTGCTGGATCGAGCGACCAGGCTTTTTGCAGCGCGAGACGTTTCAACTCGTCTGGTACACCCCGTCGCAAGAAGGCAGAAACGTCACTGGTCGGCAGCAAATCGTCGATGCTCGGCAGCTGTGCGAGGTCGATTTGCGGCTCCTCGTCCGCCGAATCGCCCGTGGCGGGCTCCACGGCCGATTTCTGCGCCGCTGCCGGCGTCGTCGAACCGGCGCCACGCTTCACACGTGACCAGCGCGAGAGAAAGCCTTCAGTTGCCGCTCCCTCATCGCGATCGGGCTTGTCATTGCCAGCCGTCATGCGCTGCCGCCTCCGGTGCCAGAGCCGCCGTCGCCGCCGGCAGCATCCGGGCCGCCACCCGCCCACCTATGGCGCTTGCGCTTCATCATGGGTCGCTCGACATGGTGCGACTGCGTGAACTCGGCGAGCAGCGCCGCAATCTCCGCAGGCATGGGAATCGTCTCGACGATGTTATTGCCGGCCTCGGTGTGGGCTTCGCCTTCGGCAGGATCTGCGGTCACCGCCACGATCTCGATGGGCGGCTCCGGGCCGTCCGCCCGCATCACCACCCACAGCTGCGGCGCCCCGGTCACGAGGTTGTCGGCATAGTTCGCCGTGTAGGTTGAGAATAGCTGCAGCTCGGCTGAGCCCGCGTAATAGCGGGTTGCCTTGCCGAACACGCCGAGCGGCGTCCAGGGCGCCACGTCTGGCGGCGCGGCGAACACGGCGGCCGGCCGCCAGATGAAGCCGCCCCAGGGGCCGTCGAGCATGCGTCGCTCGACGGCGAGGCCCAGCATGTGTCGTTCCTCGATCATGGCGTAAGCATAGCGCGACACGGCTCGGTTTTGAACCCGGACGAAGTGAGGGTGCGTCGTGCTCAGTTTGCAGCAGCGCCCGAGCGCAACGGCAGCCCGGCGATCAGGTTCTGCGGCTTCATGCGCACGATCCGGGACGGCGACATGGCGAGGAGCAGCGAAACGGGGCGGCCTGCGACCGTCTCCAGCATCTCGCGGGCGTCAGCGAACGTCAGCTCGAACAGCGCCACGATGCGCTCTTTGCCCTCGGCCGCCGGCTCCTCGCCACGCCACAGTGCGTTGCCGATTACCGTTGCGTCCTGGTCGAGCCCGACGAACCAGGCCCAGTTCTCATCGGCGATCCGCTCCACTGGCTTGATCGACACCGTGACGCCGGCGAGGCTCCCGATCCATCGTTCCATCACCCGCGCGAAGGCCTGGCGGGCGGTCTGGCCGTGGCGGAAATCCAGCACCATGTCGAAGGCGTCGCTGCGACCGGCGTAGTGGGGCGCGGTCTGCAGCGTCAGCACGTCCAGGCTCTTGGCCTTGGCGTCGCCGAAAATGGCGACCAGCGGCGAGGCATGTGCGTCGTTGGCAGCGCCGTCCACGACCTCCTCGTCAGCAAGCAGCAGCACGCCGTCCTTGATGCTCAGGCGTTGTGCGCGAAAGAACAACTCAGCCGCCCGCAGCACGAAGGCGTCGGTCTCGCCGTCCAGGATGTTGCGCAGTAGCACGTGCACGAGCTGATTGAGGAACAGCGGCGGCGTTGTGACTTTTGGCGCACGCGCGAGCGCCACGTAGGCCGCTTCAAGCGTCGAATGCTGCAGCAGATGATCGCGGAAGGCCAGGAAATGCCCCCAGTTCTCGCGTGCGTCGCGGTCGGCGATGTCGGCGGCCTCGCCGCTCGGCACGGGCGCGCGCGGCTCGCGCAGCAGCCGCTGGTGAATGGCATGTTCGACGAGACACGCCTCGGGTGGCGGCACGATCTCGGGGCGGGCGAGATAGGCCTTGAGATAGTCGTCGGTGACGACGAGGCGTCCCTCGCCGTCCCGATCGACGAGATGGTGGCCGCTCGAGACCCAGAAATCGCTCATCGGCGGATCGCTCATCGGCTCCCGGCCTTGGATGATGCAGCCGCGCTGCGGCTCGCGAGGTCGAAGAGATCAACGTCCCCCGCATCGCGGCCCGTTGCATGCGCGGGCTCGGCGGCGCCGTCGTCATCGACGATGGCGAAGGCGCCCGCGCTGCAGGGCATTTGTGCCGCCTCCCGTGCGTCGGCCGCATAGAGCGTGCGGAACTGCTCTTTGATGTGGCCCTCGCCGTCGAGCGTGCGATGGAGCGCGATCAGCGTGCCGTCCGGGTGCTCGGCAAGCTCCATGGCGGCGTCGATCTCCGTTTTTGCCGCGTGGCGCGCAGCGTCGAGATCAGGCGCGCCGTGGTGCGCCACGAGGTGTTGCGCGAGGCTGGTGATTGCCGCCGATTTCTCCTCGGGCGTGATCGGCTGCGCCACCACCAGCGTCGACCAGCCGAATGAGGTGAGCCCGAGAAAACCGCCGCGAAAGGCCTGCTTCTCGCGTCCCTTGAGCCCCACCGGGTCTGCAGCCCAGAACTCGAAGGCGCCCGGCACCGCCCATTCCCCGGGCGCCGCTGCACGCGCATAGACGAAGGTATCAGACGGGTCGAGGCGGATGGTTCTCAGCAGCTTCATAGCCACGGCTCTCCGGTTTCCTGATCGAGCCATTGCGGCACATCGAGCGCGGCAAGCAGGCTCTGTCGCTCCGCCCCGTCCAAGCGGCCCAGCTTGTGGCGCAACAGATCGCCGTTGCCGTCGATGCCTCGGCGGACGCTCTTCTCGCCCGACATGCGCGCGAGGAACGCCTCGCCTTCCGGCTTGAAGCCGTTGGCATGCCAGCGATCCACGTGGTGCAGCAGATGGCGGGCGAAGCTGCCGATCAGCGCCGCCGCATCCATCATCTCGAAGCCCTCGATCTCGAGGCTCGTGCCGCGTTGCAAGACAAGATCCAGCGCATGGCCGCCTGGCGCGACGGGGCGCGAGCGGGTGTGCGGCACCGACATGCGCAGCACGACGCCGGCCACCAGCCAGTCCGGCAGCTCGGCCTCGCAGGCGCCCGGCGGCCAGGCGAGCCGCGCGCCGCCCACCACGCCGCCATCGAGCAGGATGGTATCGGGCCATGCAAAGGCGAGCGGTTTTTCGGGCGGACAGTGGGTCGCGATGGCGTCGCCGGCGGCGTTCATCACGGCATAGATGGCGCGCCGGGCCGATTGCAGCGGCTCCTCCGGCTCCAGCACCACGGCGATCTCCACCGCATCGAAACGACGCACCCAGACGAGCGTGCCAGCTCCTTCGTCGGCTGCTACCGCGCAGGCGTGGCCAAAGGCGTCGCGATACTCCCGCAACGAGACGGCGCGGAAGCCGGGGGGCAGGTCGAGGCCGCCATTGGGTTCGATGCCACGGTTCATGCGAAACATTCATAAACGCCGAAAAGTGGAATACAAGGACCCCCCGAGAAGGACGCTTCCCCATGTCCAATGCCCCCACGACCCCGCCGCCGAAGCCCGTCGTGCTGTTGTGCTCGTGCGAGGACAGCATGGCGCTGTCCCCGGATGTGGTGGCGAGCGGACTGCCCGGCATGCACGTCGTGACGGCCCGGCAATTGTGCGGGGAGGACCTTGCCCGCTTCAAGCAGGCCGCCGGCGATCAGAAGGGTTCCGTGATCGTCGCCTGCACCGCGCAGCAAACGCTCTTCTCCGAGATTGCCGAAGACGAGCGGCTGGGTTCCCGCCTCGCCTTCGCCAACGTCCGCGAGACCGCCGGGTGGTCGCGCGAAGGGGCAGCCTCTGCCCCCAAGATGGCGGCGCTCATTGCTGCCGCAGCCATCCCGGTGCCGGCACCGTCAACCATCAGCCTCGAGAGCACCGGCGTCACGCTGATCTACGGCCGCGACGAGCGCGCCATCGAGCTTGGCGAACGACTGAAGTCGCGGCTCGACATCACGGTCCTGCTGATGCCCGGCGCCGACGTGACACCCCCGGCCCGCAGCGTCTTTCCGATCCGCCAGGGGCGCATCCGCACAGTCAAGGGGCACCTCGGCGCCTTCGAGATCGGCATCGACAGTTATGCCGCGCCTGCACCCTCCTCACGCGGCCGTCTTCAGTTCGGAGCAGCCCGCAACGGCGCCATCTCTGATGCCGATATTTTGATCGACGTCTCCGGCGGCGCGCCGCTGATCGCTGCCGCCGAGCTGAGGTCAGGCTACCTCAGAGCCGATCCTGCCAATGCAGCCGATATGGCACGCGTGGCGCTTGCCGCGTCCGATCTGGTCGGAACGTTCGACAAGCCCCGGTACATTACATTCCGCGCGGACCTCTGCGCGCACCAACGCTCACGCATCAAAGGCTGCACGCGGTGCCTCGACCTCTGCCCGGCCGGCGCCATCACACCCGCCGGCAATCATGTGGCGATCGACGCCGATATCTGCGCGGGCTGTGGCCAGTGCGCGGCCGCCTGCCCGACCGGGGCTGCGAGCTATGCGCTCCCCACGGTCGACGTCGTCATCGGCAAGCTGCGCGCGATGCTGGCGGCCTATCATCTGGCCGGCGGTACCGCGCCGCAAGTCCTGGTGCACGATGGCGACCACGGCGGCTCACTGATCGATGCGGCAGCCCATCACGGCGAAGGACTTCCCGCGCGCACCCTGCCGATTGCGGTCCACGAGGTGACACAGCTCGGCCTCGAGACGATCGCGGCGGCCTTCGCGTACGGCGCTGTGTCGCTTGTGGTGCTGACGCGGGCGAAACCTCGCCACGACATCGCGGGCTTGCGCCAGACGATTGAGGCCGCCGCACCACTGCTGGCTGGCCTGGGCTTTGGCGAAGGCGTCGCAAGCCTGATCGAGACCGACGATCCCGAGCAACTCGTGGCGCTGCTCGGATCCAGCCCGAAGGGGCGAGCGAGCCCGCGGCGCGCCGGCTTTACGCCGCTCGGCGCCAAGCGCGATGTCATGAAGCTGGCACTGCGCGAGCTCCACCGTGCAGCCCCGCAGCCCGTCGATGTCGTGGCTCTGCCGAAGGGCGCAGCCTTTGGCGGCCTCCACGTACGCAACGAGGGCTGCACGCTGTGCCTCGCATGCGTTTCGTCGTGCCCGACACAGGCACTCGGCGACGCGCCGGACCGCCCACGCCTCTCCTTCGACGAGAGTTTGTGCGTGCAATGCGGGCTGTGCGCCGCCACCTGCCCCGAAAAGGTGATCACGCTGGCGCCACGGCTGGATTTCCTCGCCTTCGAAGCGGGCCCGCGCGTCATCAAGGAGGAAGAGCCGTTCTGCTGCATCAAATGCAGCAAGGCCTTCGGCGTGCGTAGCACCATCGAGCGTGTGATCGCCAAGCTCGACGGCCGCAACTGGATGTTCTCCGACCAGAACAGGGCGCGGCTCGATCTCATCCGCATGTGCGAGAATTGCCGCGCCGAAACCGCCGTCAACACCAACGTCGATCCGTTTGCAGGTCCCGCCCGCCCAGCCGCCAAGACCAGCGAGGACTATTTCCGCGAGCGCGCACAAGCGGAGCAGCAGGCCAAGCCGGCGCCGACCTCGGTCGAGTCGCGCGAGGCCCAGATGCAGCGCAAGATCGACCGGGGCGAGGCATGAGGGCCAGCGCATCGACAACGGCCAACCCATCGACGACGTGCGGAGCCGCGCGATGCCGGTGACTGTGGATGTGGTGCGCGCGGCGCTCGCCGGCGTCGCACTGCCGGCGTCGGCCGGGTCGCTGGCAGCATCGGGGCGGCTGTCCGACATCCTCGTGCGCTCGGGCGAGGTGATCGTCTCGATTGCCATCGCGCCTGCCGAGGCGACGGCGTTCGAGCCTGTGCGCCAGGCCGCTGAAGCCGCAACCGCCGCGCTGCCGGGCGTCACGAAAGCGCGCGCCGTGCTGACCAGTGACGCGACGCCGGCCACGGTTCAGCCGACCGTGCCGCTGGCCGCGCCACGAGCTGCGGCCGTGGCGACACCCCAGCCCGTTGCCGTGGCGAGGCCCATGCGCCTGCCGAGCCTTGCCGGCATCAGGCACATCGTTGCGGTGGCCTCCGGCAAAGGCGGTGTCGGCAAGTCGACGACCGCCGCCAATCTGGCGCTTGCCCTCGCGGCAGCCAGTGACGCCGGCGCCCGCCAACTTCAAGTGGGCGTGCTCGATGCCGACATCTATGGGCCGTCGATGCCAAAGCTGTTCGCCCTGAAGGGCACCCCGCGCATCCTCAGTGGCCGCACGCTCGCCCCGCTCGAGGGTTATGGCTTGAAGGTCATGTCGATCGGCTTCCTGGTCGAGCCCTCCAAGGCGATGATCTGGCGCGGGCCCATGGTGGCCTCCGCCATCACCCAGATGCTGCGCGATGTCGCCTGGGGCGAGCTCGACGTGCTGGTGGTCGACATGCCGCCCGGCACCGGCGACGCGCAGCTCTCGCTCGCCCAGACTGCGCCGCTCTCGGGCGCCGTCATCGTCTCGACACCGCAGGATCTGGCGCTGATAGATGCCCGGCGCGGGGTCGCCATGTTCCGCGACACCGGCGTGCCGATCCTCGGGCTCGTCGAGAACATGAGCTATTTCGTGTGCGACGACTGCGGCAAGCGGCATCACATCTTCGCCAACGGCGGCGCGCGGGTCGAGGCCAAGCGGCTCGGAGTGCCGTTCCTCGGCGAGGTGCCGCTCGATCCGATCATCCGCGAGCGCTCCGACGCCGGCTTGCCCGTCGTGGTCAGCGAACCACACAGCACCGCCGCGCAAGCCTATCGGAGCATTGCAGAACACTTGCGCCGGGCGCTGGCGCTGGCGTGACGAGGCGCTCGGCGGTGCGCCCCGATCGCCTCGGCCTGCCTCATGGGACTCAGCGACCAGTCCGGCACGGCTTGGCCGACGTCTGGCATGACCAGCTCTGGCCGGACGGGGTGCACGACATGCGCTTGGCTACGGCCCGGCCGTAATCGCCCCAGGCATTGCCGTACTCGTCAGCGGTGAAGACCTGCCAGTGCCGGACGGCGGCGGCTTCAGCGCCGCCTCGGCTTGGCATCGTGCCAAAGCCGGTGTGCTCGTGGCTTGCCATGCAGACTTTGCCGCCCACTCGAACCTGGGCGTGGATCTGGTCGATGCCGGTGACGACTTTCCTTTGCTGCGCCAACGCGGGAAACGTCTGCGACGTCCCAATAATCGCGACCGCGACTGCAACCAGCACCAACACCCGCCTCATCCCTCGCCTCTCCGATTGAACCTAAATCCTGCAGTTGGGCGTGATCGTCCGACGTCGGCGTGACGCCATTCCTCAACCACGGGTCGCATCATCCCACCGGCAACCGCGCCGGCGGCTTCAGCTCGCGCCCGCCCAGAAAAACGCGCAGCGCGT
>JANOJW010000162.1:0-11616 GCA_031418955.1 Hyphomicrobiales bacterium
TTCGTCGATGGTGCGGCGGGCGATGACCATCGCTTGCACTTCACCGGCGCCCTCGAAGATGTTGAGGATGCGGGCGTCGGCCAGCACGCGGGAAACCGGGTACTCCAAGGCGAACCCGTTGCCGCCGTGGATCTGCAACGCATTGTCGGCGTTGGCCCAGGCGATGCGGGCGGCGAGCAGTTTCGCCATGCCGGCTTCCAGATCGCAGCGCCGGCCTTCGTCCTTCTCGCGCGCGGCGTAGTAGGTGATCTGGCGCGCGACCATGGTCTCGACCGCCATCATCACGATCTTGTTGGCGACGCGCGGAAAGGCATAGATCGCGCGGCCGAACTGCTGGCGCTCGGTCGCGTACTTCAACGCGAGATCCATCGCCGACTGCGCGACGCCGACCGCGCGGGCTGCCGTCTGGATGCGGGCTGACTCGAAGGTCGCCATCAGCTGCTTGAAGCCCTGGCCCTCGACTTCCCCGAGCAGCTGGGCCGCCGGCACCTCGAAGCCGTCGAAGGAGATGTCGAACTCCTTCATACCGCGATAGCCGAGCACCTCGATCTCGCCACCCGACATGCCCTTGGCGGGGAACGGGTTGTCATCGTCCCCGCGCGGCTTCTCGGCGAAGAACATCGAGAGTCCCTTGTAGCCAGCCTCTTGCCGGTTGGTGCGCACCAGCAGCGTCATGATGTCGGCGCGGGCGGCGTGCGTGATCCAGGTCTTCTGGCCGAACACGCGATAGACGTCGCCGTGCTTCTCGGCGCGGGTCTTGAGCGAGGCCAAGTCGGAGCCGGTGTTGGGCTCGGTGAAGACAGCGGTCGGCAGCAACTCGCCCGATGCGATGCGACGCAGATACTTGGCTTTCTGCGCCTCGGTGCCCGCCTGCAGCAGCAACTCGCCCGCGATCTCCGAGCGGGTGCCGAGCGAGCCGACGCCGATGTAGCCGCGCGACAGTTCCTCCGAGACGACGCACATCGCCTCCTTGCCGAGCCCCATGCCGCCATACGCCTCGGGGATGGTCAGGCCGAACACCCCCATGGCGCTCATCTGCCCGATCACATCGAGCGGGATGTATTCGTTCTCGAGATGCCAGCGGTGCGCGTCGGGCAGCACCTGCTCGACGGCGAAGCGGCGCATCTCCTCGCGCATCGCTGCGTGCGTCTCGTCGAGGCCCGTGTCGCCGAACGTCGTGGCGGCAGCGGTTGCTGCGATCAGCTCGGCGATGCGGGCGCGGCGCGCGTCGGTCGTCCCGCTGTCGATGAGACTGGTGACAGCCGGCTCGGCGCTGAACCTCGCGGACGCTGCGTGCGGCACACCGAGCTGCCCCAGCCGAACGATCTCGCCCTGATTCATCGGGATGCCGCCGGCGATCTGCGCCAGATACTCGCCGAAGGCGTAGTCGAGGATCAGCCGCTCCATCTCGCCGAACCGGCCCTCGCTGGCGATGCGGCGGGCCCAGCCGAGCATTTGGCGCAACGACTCGACATACGTCGCGAGCCACGCGAAGCCGTGCAGCGCATGCTGGGCTTGGTCCGTGCCTTTGGTGGTGGCGACCCTGTCGTGCACGGCGGCTTTCGCCGTTTGCAGAACCCGCTCGGCGGCAGTCAGTGCGGCGGCATGATCGGCGAAAATGGCGGTCGGCATCGCACGGGCTCCAGTTGGGCTTGGCCGTCGCACGTTATCGGCCGCAGGCTGCCGCGCAACCTTTCCATCGCCGCAGGTCCGTTGGTCTTTGCAACTTGGCCGAGACCCGACAACTCCCGGCTGTGACGCGTCGGGTGTCGCAAGCCCGGACGGGGTGTTTTGCCAGCCTTGCCTGTCGGGATCATGCGAGGCGAGACACGGCACGGCTGGGCCGGAGAATTTCGGAGCGCTGAGCAATTGTGCCTTTACCATTCAGCGCCAAGTCGCGCCGAATTCATGGTAAAGCCCCCGACCTTCGATGATCGGGTTCAGACGTCGGCAACCAGAACCGGACTAGCCTTGACGCATGTCTGAGAGATCACCACGTCTGTTCAAGCCACTCGTTCCGCCGCAGTCGTCGCGGCCCGCGCCCTATCGGCGTCGGGAGATGCGCATGCCGACGCGTGCGCCGGGCCTGATCGGCATGCCCGGCTTCAAGCTTCAGGTGCCGTGCCGCATCGAGGACTTGTCGTCGAAGGGCGCGCGCGCCGCGATCCTGGACTCTCCCAGCCGCATCCGGTCCTCTGAGCACCTGCCCGACAACGTGGTGCTGGTGTTCACGTCCGATCGCACGGAGGTGCAGGGCACCATCTGCTGGCGGCGAGGTAATACTTTCGGGCTGCGCTTCTCGACCGGATTTCGCAAGACCGAGCGGTTGGCGCAACGGTGAGCGGCGAGCTTTTCCGTCGCGCCCCTTTCCCCGCCTCCGACGATTGACCACGGCGGGGCCGCCGCTTATCTGACGCCCATGTCCATACTGCCCATCATCCTCCTGCCGGACCCCGTGCTGCGCCTCAAGGCCGCCGCGGTCGAGCGGGTCGACGCCGACCTGTTGCGGCTCGCCGACGATATGCTCGAGACCATGTATGCCGCCCCCGGCATCGGGCTGGCCGCGCCGCAGGTGAACGTCTCGCGCCGCCTCATCGTGCTGGACGTCGGGGGCGCCGATAGCAACGAGGACGAGCGTCATCCGCTGGTGATGATCAACCCGCAGATCGTGAAGGTCGGCGGCGAGCAGCGCGTCTACGAGGAGGGCTGCCTGTCGATCCCCGACGTCAAGGTCGAGATCGAGCGGCCGGTAACGATCGAGGTGACGTTTCTCGACCGCGAGGGGAAGCGCCAGACACGCGCAGCCGAAGGGCTGCTCGCCACCGCCATCCAGCACGAGGTCGATCATCTCGACGGCCGGCTGATCATCGACTTCCTGTCGCGCCTGAAGCGTGACATCGTCGTGCGCCGCTTCAAGAAGCAGGCCCGCACCACCTGACCTCGAAGCGCGGCGCTCCCACACCGGAGGAACGGCATCATGCTGCGCATCGTGTTCATGGGTACGCCTGAGTTCTCCGTCCCGACGCTCGCCGAGATCATCGGTGCGGGCCACGAGGTCGCCGCGGTCTACTCCCAGCCAGCCCGCCCCGCCGGCCGTGGCCTCGAGGTGACGCGATCGCCGGTGCACGCCTTTGCCGAGGCCGCCGGCATTCCCGTGCTGACGCCGAAATCCCTCAAGGGCGCGGACGAGCAGGCAACCTTCCGCGCGCACGACGCCGACGTCGCCGTGGTCGTCGCCTACGGCCTGCTGCTGCCACAAGCCATCCTGGACGCGCCGCGTCACGGCTGTCTCAACCTGCACGGCAGCAAATTGCCTCGGTGGCGGGGTGCAGCACCCATCCAGCGCGCGATCATGGCGGGCGATCGCGAGACGGCGGCGATGGTGATGCGCATGGACGCAGGCCTCGACACAGGCGCGGTGTGGCTCGCCGAGAGTATCGCCATCGGGCCGGACACGACGGCTGGCGACTTGCACGACACGATGGCGGCGCTGGGCGCAGGACTGATGGTGCGGGCGCTGGCCGCGCTCGAGCGCGGCAGTCTCAGGCCGACCCCGCAGCCAGCCGACGGCGTCACCTACGCCAAAAAGATCGACAAGGCCGAGACCCAGATCGATTTCGGTTGGCCGGCGCAGGCCGTCCACGATCACATCCGTGGGCTGTCGCCGTTCCCCGGCGCCTGGTTCGCGCTGGGCGAGGTCAAGTCATCCGAGCGCATCAAGGTCCTGCGCAGTGCCGTCGTGGCGGGCGTGAGCGGGCAGCCGGGAACTGTCATCGACGCGACCGGCGTCATCGCGTGCGGATCGGGCGCGATCCGCCTCGTCGAGGTGCAGCGCGCCGGCAAGCGCCCCATGGCGATGGCCGAGTTCCTGCGCGGCCGGGCGCTGGGCCTGGGCGAGCGCGTCGGCGCTGTTTGATCACGCGGGTCGCGTGCCGCACAGCTGCGTACGGCGCATGTGCCGGAAGTAGGGGCCGGCGTCGTGCACGGCCAGATGCTTGCACACGCGATTGTCCCAGAACGCGATCGAACCTGTCTCCCAGCGGAAGCGGCAAGTGAACTCGGGCCGGTGGCCGTGGTCGAGCAGGAAGTTCAGCAGCGGCCGCGATTCCTCTGCCGTCAGCCCTTCGAAGTGGGTGGTGTAGGAGTGGTTGACGTAGAGCAGCTTGCGGCCCGTCTCTGGATGCGTGACGACCACCGGATGCACCGACATGGTTTCGCGCCAGTCGGCGTCCTCGCGCACCTTCGTCGAGCGGTGCGCATTCATGTTGGCCTGCGGACCCGCCACCTTGCGGTCGGTGTGCACGGCGCGCAGCCCCGACAGTAGCGACTTCATGCCCTCCGACAGCGCATCGTAGGCCGCGTACTGGCTGGCAAACAGCGTATCGCCGCCATAGGGTGGCACCTCGATCGCATACAGGATCGCCCCCATCGGCGGCTCGGCGACCATGGTGGTGTCGGCATGCCACTCCTCGCCGACGATCTTCGTGTCGCCGGGCGCGCGCTTGATCACCAAGATCTCGTCGTCGGCGCCGACGCCCTTGTAGTTCGGGTGCACGAAGATCTGGCCGAACTTTCGCGTAAAGGCCTTGTGGGCGGCCACGTCGAGCGTCTGGTCGCGAAAGAAGATCACGCAGTGGTCGAGCAGCGCCCGTCGAATGTCGGCGACCGTGCCGGCCTCGAGATCCAGCGACACGTCGACGCCGTGGACCTCGGCGCCGATGGTGCCGGCGATCGGGCGGACGTCGATCTGAGCGTTGCGCATGGGCGGGATCCTTGCTGGCACATCGGTTGCCGACGTGGCAGCCGGGGCGTGTGGTCGGCGGGGGCAAGACGACCATAATAGAGAGTAGGCAGGCGATCGTTCAATAGCCCGTTCAATCCGCAAATAGGGTCACACCTGTGCGTTTGCACGCGGCCGCTGCGCCTTTGGCGGCGGGGCTTGCCCCGCACCCCACCGGGAGGCCGAGCCTCCAGGACCACCACCTTTTTCGATGCTTCCGACAGTTGCGTTACAGGGCAGAAATTTACGCGGCGGTCATGCTCCATTGACCAGAGTTTTGGTGATTTTCAGGCAGGTTTCCGGCGTGCTGTGCTGGAGGTCGCCTGTGCCGTCTTTCATCGGGAAGTTGAATCTGCACGTATCCTCGGCGCTGGCCGGCCTGGTTGTCGTGGTCGCGCTGCTCGCCGGGCTCGCCGATCCGAGCGAGGCGCGGCGGGTGCGGTTCGGCTCGTCGGGCGGCTCGAGCAGCGGCAGCATCGAGAAGGTCTACGAGCTGCCAAGGATCCCCGAGCTGACGATGCCGGACGGGCGGTCGATCGACATCGGCCGCATCAAGGGCGGCAAGGACGACGGCAAGCTCGTGGGCTACGTCGGACCCGGGCGCGAGTATCTCAATCTGCCGTACGAAGCGATGACGGAACTCGTCGGGCACGCGGGCTTCGACAGCGTCGAGGCGCTGGAGCGCCATCTGGCGGCTGAGAAAGAGGCGCGGATCGAGGCGCACAAGGCCGAGCGCGAGGCGAAGGGGGCGCGTGGCGCCGAGGCCGCGGAGGAGAAACGCCGCAAGCGGGCGGAAGCGCGTCAAGCTGCCGGCGTCCCGGCAGGCGGCGAGGAGCAACGCAACACCCGAACCGGCGACCGTCAGTCCAGCACGGGTGTCGGGTACTTCGGCGGCATCCTTGCACTCATCGTGATCGTGATCGTGTTTGTTTTCGCGGGGGTGTTTAGCCTGTGGCCGCTGATCATTCTGGGCGTGGTGATCTGGCTCGTCGTGCGGGCGATCAAGGGCAAACCGTCCGCCGCGCCGAAGCCGGCCGCGGCAGTTGTCTCGGATGAGGCGGCGGTGGCCAACTGGGTCGAGCGTTCGAGCCGGCGCATGCCGCAGGGCGCTGCCGCTGCGTCGGGGCCACTGGCGTCGGTGCCGTCGAATGCGAGCGCGGGATCGTTTGCAGCGCTTGCCGGCTCGATGCCGGTTGCGGTGCGCCATACCGACGGCTCGACCAGTCAGGTCATGTTGCGCAATCCGGAGGATCTGGCCGCGCTGCTCGGGAAGCCGTCGCCGAAGCCCGCTGGGAGCAGTGTGCCGACGCGCGCAGCGGTGGCGCAACCCGTGTCGCGCCGTGGCGCTCGGGACGGACGGATCGCGCAGCCGGCCGCATTCGGCAAGCGGGGATAACGAAAGGGCCAGGCTTGCGCCCGGCCCCTTCCGGTTCGTGTCTGGTTGTCGTTGGATTACTTCTTCGGCCAGTAGTGGTCGGCGGAGAAGTCGTAGTTCGGGTAGACCGAGCGCCGGGTCGGCACGACCTGCGCGGCGTAGACGCGCTGGCTGTCGTAGACCCTCTTGAAGAACGGGTTTTTGACCACCTCAGCGGCTGCGATCTCATCCCAGGACTCGAGGATCTTCTTCAGGATGTCCGGCGGCGTCGTCTCGACCTTGACGCCGTGCTTTTCGGTCAGCTCCTTGAGCGCTGCCGCATTGAGCTTGTTCAGGATCGCCGCCGAGCGCAGCGTTGCCTCGTTCGCCGTCGACTGCATGATCACCTGCAGGTCCGGCGGGATCTTTTTCCAGACGTCGCCGTTGATCAGCAACTCGGTCACGGTCGCCGGCTCGTGCACTGACGGCATGTAGAAAAGCTTCCAGACGAGGTGGAAGCCGATCTTCATGTCTTCGGCCGGGCCGACCCATTCGCCACACTCGATGGCGCCACGCTCGGCTGCGGGCACGATTTCGCCGCCCGGCATGTTGACGGTGGCCATGCCGGCCTTCTGGAACACCTCGGCGGTAAGACCGGTCTGGCGGCACTTGCGGCCCTTAAGATCCTCCCAGCTCTTCACTGGGGTCTTGAACCAGCCGAGCACCTGGTTCGCCACCGACGTCATTGGGATGACGACGACGTTGCGATCGAGCACCTTCTGGTAGAACTCGGCATAGAGTTCCTTGCCGCCGCCATCCTCGAGCCAACCGAGGTAGTCGTACATATCCATGCCGAAGGGGCCGCCTGGCGCGACGCCGAACAGTGCCGCGGCGCGGTTCTTACCGACCCAGTAGGCGGCACCGGAGTGCGTGCCGTCGATGACCCCCTTGTGCGTCGCGTCCAGCACCTCGAAGGGAGGCACGATCGAGCCCGCCGCGAACAGCTCGATGTCGAGCCGGCCGCCGGAGGCAGCCCTCACGCGATCGGCCCACCACTTCAGATTTTCTTGCAGTGTCGTGGTCGGCGGAAAGGCCGACGTGAACTTGAGCTTGATCGGCGCAGGCGGAGGCGATTGCGCCTCGACAGGTGCGCCGAGGGACAAGCCCATCAGCGCGCCAGCGACCGCGACGGCGGCCGCCTTGAAACTCCTCATATGCGTCACTCCCTGATCGTTGTCGACGCCGCTTGCGAGCGCCTGGGTGTCAACGTATGTCGGATCGGGCGGACAGTCCAATGGTGCGGTTTTGCCGGCGAAATTCGGCGGCTGACTGAACGTGGCGCATCGGGGGCATGATCACATCCCGCCTGCGGCGAAGTGCGCGGGGATGAATCGGGGCCGACGTCGATTGGTGGTTCCCCGCGCGCGACAGGTGGGGGATCTCATCGGCATGTCTGCAGGGACGCCGCCCAGCGATTCGCGTGATCCCATGCCCCTCTCCGGTTTAGACCACCCGGAGGCGGGCAATCGCGACCCCGCGGCTGAGGCCGCGACGACGAGGGCGCCGCGAAAGGCCCGCACCAAGCGGCCGCGGCCGACCTTCGACGACGGGACCCTCACGCGCCACTTCAAGTTCCCGTCGAAGAGCTATCCCAAGAGCACATATTACGTAACGGCGACCGAGATCATCATCCGGATCCGCAAGGCGCGGAAAAAGTGGAAGCTCGTCATCCCGAAGAAGCGGCTCGTCTCCTACCGGACCAACCGCTGGTTTGCCAAGCCGCGCTTCGTCGAGGTGGAGCTGACCTTCACGCAGGCGTCCAAGCTCGGCCTTGTCGCGCCGCGCGCAGCGGCGGCGGCTGGCGACAATCCTGTGTCTGACACAGTGGCGCCCACAGCGCTGCAAATGGCCCTTCAGGCTGATCGCGTCACCCCTGACGCCCCGACCTTCGCAGAGCCGCCGGCCTGTGATGTCGATGCCGAAATCGACGCTGACGCTGACGCCGCGTCGGCGGACGAAACCGTGTTCGAACTCGATGCCGAGTCCAGCGAGACCGACGCCGACGACAGTGACATGTTCGAGGCGGAGCTGGACGACGGCCTCGACGCGCCCGGCAGCGAGGCGGCCGACGTCGAACCAGGCGTTGAGCTGGTCCAGGAGATGAGCGAACCGGCACTGCCGCTCCCCGATGCCGAATTGGCCGCCACGTACGACGAGCATCCGGTTGCCGATGCGGACGCGACTGATCGAGAAAAAGGTTTCGATCAGAACGGGACCGCTGGCGCGATCACTGTGTGGGAACCATTGGCGATTGTCCCGACGGCAATTTCCGCGCCGTTGTCGCCGGTGACGGTGGCCGAGCTTGCCGCCTTGTCGGCCATGCGCCGGGCGCCGATGCATCGCTCAGATGATGGCCGGCCGGCGCGCAGGCGCGGACCTGCGGCCCCACTACTGACAGGGTTTGCCCTGCTGATGGCAGGCGTCGCGACGATCTGGCTGGCGCAGGGCAATCGCGCGGGCTTTGGCGGCGCCGAGGTTGCGCCGTGCGCGCCGCCGGCCCACTGCGCCGCTGAGATCGTGACCGGTTCGCTCAAGTCGATCGAGCCACCCTCGACGCCCGACACCGAGCCGCACGACAGACCCATGCCGCGCCGGGTCGCCGGTGTGGTCACAGATCCGCAAGCCCCGCCACACTTGGCGCCGGCCGGGGCTGAGGAGTTGGAGCCGGAGCCCACTGCGCCATCGCGCTCTCCAGCGACGCCATCTTCGATCGAGACGCCCGCAGTGACGCTGACTCAACTCGACGTTGCTCCGGCGCCCGAACCCGGGCCAACCCGCCCGGACTTTGCCGAGCCACCGCCAGCGCCGCGAGACGTCGCCGACAGCACCGATGCGTGCGCAGTGCTGCCGGACCTGGCGCGCGCCCTCGATCTTCGCTTCGATTACGCAAGCGCGAGCCTCGGTCAGGCGGTGATTCCAGCGCTCGACACCCTTGCGTCGCGACTGCGGTCGTGTGCGGCGGCGATCGTGATCATCGAGGGGCATGCCGATGGTGATGGCGATCTCGATCGCAACCAAGCGCTGTCGGTGCGGCGCGCCCAGGCGGTTCGCGAGCATCTCCTCAACGCTGGACTGGGACCACAGCAGCTCTGGATGATCGGCTTCGGCCAGTCCCGCCCGTTCGCCCCGAACGACACGGCCGACAACAAGCGGCGGAACCGGCGCGCCGTCCTCGTTGTCGAGCTTCCCCAAAGGAACTGAGCAAGCGGCCGAGCCCGCAGCTCGCATCGATCCGGCGCAATCCCGACCCCCGCCAGACGCATCTGGCACGCCGCGCCCGCCTGTCCTATCGTGTGCCGAGACGCCTTGAAGCACTTCGAGGAGGGCACCCGATGGATGCAGCCATCATCGCCAAACCGATCGCTGAGACCGACCCGCGCGCCCGTGCGCTCGCCGTCGCGCCGCTGCTGCGGGCGGCCGCGCATCGCATCGAGATCGATCGCGAGTTGCCGGCAGACGTGCTGTCGGCGCTGCACGACCAGCGGCTGTTCCGCCTGCTGCTGCCCAAGGCGCTCGGCGGCGACGAGATCGACCTGCCGACCTGGGCGGAGACGACGGCGATCCTTGCGGCGGCTGATGCGAGCACGGCGTGGTGTGTGGGCCAAGGCGGCGGCTGTGCGATGTCGGCGGCGTTCATGGGGCCTCAGGCGGCAAGGACGGTGTTCGGCGCGAAGAACGCGGTGCTGGCGTGGGGGGCGGGTGCAGCCGGCAAGGCGATCGCGGGGAAAGACGGCTATCGCATCACGGGCAAATGGTCGTTCGCGAGCGGCAGCCGGCATGCGACCTGGCTCGGCGCGCACTGCAAGGCGTTCGAGGCCGACGGTCGGCCCCGACTGCGCGCCGATGGGCGGCACGCCGAGATCACGGGGCTCTTCCCGCGGTCGACTGCGACCATCCACGACGTGTGGCAGGTGATGGGCCTCAAGGGCACGGGCAGCGACACCTACGAGGTGTCGGATGTGGTGGTTCCCGCCGAGTTGACGCTCGATCGCGAAGATTTCGACGAGCTTCGCGTGGAAGCGACGGTGTTCAAGTTTCCAACCACCATGGCCTACTCCGCCGGGTTTTCGGGCGTGATGCTCGGCATCGCACGCGGCGCGCTCGACGATCTGATGGCGCTCGCCATGGCGAAAACGCCGCGCGGGGCCGTCTCCTCGATGCGCGACAGCCCCAACCTGCAGTTCGACCTCGCCCGCTTCGAGGCGCGCTGGCGAGCGCTGAAGGCGCTGCAGATGGCGACGGTGCGCGAGGTCTGGGGAAGCGTCGAGGCCGGCGCGCCACTGACGCTACAGAACCGCGTCGACTGGCGGCTCGCCACCACGCACGCGATCAACGAGGGCGCGCAGATCGTGATGGAGGTTTATCGGCTCGCCGGCCAGACCGCGATCTTCGAGGAGCATCCCTTCGAGCAGCGACTGCGCGACGCGCTGTCGGCCTCCCAGCAAGTGCAGGGTCGGGTCACGCATTACACCACCGTCGGCCGCCATTTGCTGGGGCTGCCGCTCGATACGACGATGTTCATCTGAGGGATTTTCGAGTGGTTTGGGGGCGGCCAGGGCTCCATCGAGACCGCGCACGACCTTAGCGTTTGTAGCACGAACCAGCGCGACGCTGTGAACTGCATGGCGTTAGGGTCAAGGCATCGGCCGGGGCGAAGGCGCGCGTGTGATATTGATTTCGCCGGGGATGCGGCGGCCGGTTGATTTGCCTCGGGCCTGCGAATCACCCGACAAGCCTGGATGACCGCCAACAGGCCGCAGCTTCACGTCGTGCCGAGGACCTGGGGCCCCGCCGAGCTGCATGCCGTGCGGGCCCGGTACCTGCGCGATTGGGTGGTGGTGAAGCGGGCGCGGTTCAATGCGGCCAAGCGCTTCGAGCGCAAGCAGAACGCCAGCACGCTCGCCTTCGCGATTGCGGGGATCGTCGGCATCGCGCTGCCCTACTTCACGCAGCTGTTCGGGGCGGGGCTCGTGCCCCATACCAAGAACGTGCTCGAGTTCTACGGCTACATCACCGGGGCGTTGGCGCTGGGGCTCGGCCTCGTCGAGCAGGCGCGCAACTATTCCTCGCTGTCGCGGCGGTTCGACGAATGCGGGCGTCGCGTGAATACGGCGCTGCGCAAGCTCTACAACGCGCCGGGGGTCGATGAGATCACGCTGCACCGGCTCGTCACCGAGTACGAAGCCGCGCTCGACATCTGCGACGTCAATCATGATCCCGTCGACTACGAGATCGCGCTGGCCGGCGAAGAGCGCGACATGTTCCGCCCCGGACAGTCCGGCCACGGCGTCGAGGAGGCGCGCATCAAGCTGCAACGCCGGCTGGCGCGGCTGCAGTGGCGCGAGACCGTCGGCATCTACTGGCTCTACTGGGTGATTCTGGCTGGGCCGACGCTGATCGCATGGCTGGTGTGGGTGCTGGC
>JANOJW010000163.1:0-6936 GCA_031418955.1 Hyphomicrobiales bacterium
GGTCACCGGCGTGCCGTCGGAGAATTTGGCCTCAGGGCGCAGCTTGAACGTCACGCTCTTCTTGTCGGCTGCAACGTCGACCGACTGGGCGAGGAGGCCGTAGTAGCCGTCAGGCTCGTCTTCGGCGCGCTCCATCAGCGTGTCGAACATCAAGGTCAGGCCGAGCGCCTTGTCACCCTTCAGAATGAACGGGTTGAAGCTGTCGAAGCTCTGCGTTCCAACGCCGGAGATCCGCCCGCCTTTGGGCGCTTGCGGATTGACGTAGTCGAAGTGCTTGAAATCCGGCTTGTACTTCAGTTCGCCGAACGTCGAGAGACCATGGCGCGGTTCGGCTGCGGCCGGTGCTGCGAGCGCCAGTGCAATGACGAAGGTCGAGAGTGTGCGCTTCATGACTAGGCGTCTCACTGTTTGCTGCGTGCGGTCGCCAGTTGCTTGGCCGCCGCGTCGTCGAACCACCACACTTGCTGGAACGCGGCCGTGGCGCCGCCATGACGGGGCAACTGGCCGGGACGCCCGAACTTGTCCCAGTACGCGATGCGGTCGGCCGGCGCGTAGAACTGCGGCACCACGTAATGGTTCCACAGCAGCACGCGGTCGAGCGCGCGGGTGGCGGCGACAAGCTCGGACCGGTCTGTGGCGAAAATCACCGCGTCGATCAGCGTGTCGACCGCCGGGTTCTTGATGCCGATGATGTTGTGAGTCGCCTCTTTGTCAGCGGCGACCGAACCCCAGAAGTCGCGCTGCTCGTTGCCAGGCGAGAGCGCCTGAGGAAAGCTTGCCACCACGATGTCGAAGTCGAAGCTGGTCAGCCGCTTGCGGTACTGCGCGGCGTCGACCGTGCGCACCGAGATACGCATGCCGAGCTTTTCGAGTTCATCCTTGTAGGCAAGCACCAGGCGCTCGAAGTCACGCTGCACGAGCAGGAACTCGGCGGCGATCTTGTCGCCGTCCTTGTTCGTGAGCACGCCGTCCTTCGGCGACCATCCGGCCTCCGCGAGCAGGCGGGAGGCGACGCCCATGTGCCGGCGGAAATCCTCGGGGCTCGCGTTGACCGGGTTGCGCCAGCGATCCGTGAAGAGCTGAGGCGGCACCTTATCCCGCACCCGCTCGAGGACCTCGAGTTCGCGGCCCTGGGGGAGGCCGCTCGAGGCAAGCTCGGAGTTGTCGAAGTAGCTGCCGAGCCGCTTGTACTGGCCAAACAGCATGGCCTGGTTCGCCCACTCGTAGTTGAAGGCGAGGTTGAAGGCGCGTCGCACGCGCGGATCCTGGAACGGCTTGCGCCGGGTGTTGAAGGCAAAACCCTGCATGCCCGCGATGGCCAGAGATTCGACCAGCTCCTTCTTGATGTGGCCGCGGTTGACGGCCTCGATGTCGTAGCCCGTCGCCCACCCCTTGGCGCTGTTCTCGGGCCAGAAGTCGGTCTCGCCCGCCTTGAACGCCTCGAACGCCGGCGTGCGGTCGCGGTAGTAGACGAAGCGGATTTCGTCGAAGTTCCACTGGCCGCGCGCAACGGGAAGATCCTTCGCCCACCAGTCGGCGACGCGCACGTAGGAGATCCGGGCCGGCGCATCGACACTCGCGATCCGATAGGGGCCCGAGCCGAGCGGCGCCTCGAGCGTGCCTCGAGCGAGATCGCGCGGCTCGCCCGAGGCGTCCTTTGCGGTCCAGTAGTGCTTCGGGAACACGGGTAGCGCGCCGACGATCTGCGGCAGCTCGCGGTTGCCTGTGACGTCGAAGCGGAACGTCACCTCGTTGGGGCCCGTTTTCTCGGCGCCGATGACGTTCTGGTAGTAGAGCGCAAAGCGCGGATGCGCCGTCTTGATGGCCGTGAGCGTGAAGACGACATCCTCGGGCGTGATCGGTGCGCCGTCGTGGAAGCGCGCCTGCGGGCGCAGGCCGAAGGTCGCCGACGAGTAGTCAGCTGGATGAGAGGCCCAGGCGGCGACGAGGCCGTACTCGGTCGAAGGCTCGTCGAGGCTCGAGGCCATCAGCGTGGCATAGATCAGGTTCAGGCCCGCGGCCGGATTGCCCTTCGTGGCATAGCGGTTGAGGCTGTCGAAGGTGCCGATCGCGCGCTGGTGCAGCACGCCGCCTTTCGGTGCGTCGGGGTTCACCCAGGCGAAGTGCGTGTAATCGGGCCCGTGCCTGGGCTCGCCGACGAGGGAGAGGGCGTGGCGCCGCTCGCCGGTGGCGCTGGCCGGCGCAAGGCACGCGGCAAGCGCGACCACGAGACCCGCGACGATCCCGAACACGCGACGGGGCAGTCGCATTTGCCTTGCTGGCAGAAGGCAAACATCACGCGGGCTCCCTCCCCCCGTCATCGCGGAGCGATGCTTCGCATCGACGCGGGGGAGGGCTGGGGTGGGGGGTGTGCAAAGCGGCTGCCGTCGTGCACCACCTCCATCCCCAGCCCTTCCCCCGTCGAGGGGGAAGGGAGACGCGCGCTGAGCCTTAGATGTGTCGTTGGCTAGACCATAATTTCCCCAATGCGATTGCCCTGCGGTCACGCGGCCGGCGCGCTCACTTTTTGGCATTGCCGCCTCCCAATCGAGCCGCCAGTGCCGGATCGAACCACCACGTGGTGACCGGGCTTGGATCCTGCGAGGCGATCTTCTGCGGTTTCCCGAACTTGTCCCAGTGCGCATACCAGATGGTCGGGTTGAACCACTGCGGGATGAAATAGTGGCTCCACATCACGACGCGGTCGAGTGCGCGGGCGATGGCGATCATCTCCTCTTTGGTCGAGGCGAAGATCAGCGCTTCGGCGAGCGCGTCGGCGGCCGGGTTCTTGATGCCGGCATAGTTGCGGCTCGCCTCCCGGTCGGCGGCGTCGCTGCCCCAGTACTCGCGCTGCTCGGCGCCGGGTGCTGCACTCTGAGCCCAGTTCCCGGTGATCATGTCGAAGTCATAGGTCTTCTGACGCTCGGCAAAGCGGGCAACGTCGGTGACGCGGATCGACAGCTGGATGCCGATCTTTTCCAGGTTCTGCTTGTAGGGCAGCACGATGCGCTGGAACTGCTGGTCGTAGTCGAGAAACTCGACGGTGAGCGCTTCGCCCTTGGCGTTGCGGCGTATGCCCCGGTCGATCTTCCAGCCGGCTTCGTCGAGGAGGCGCGCGGCCTCGCGCAGGTTCCGGCGGAGCGTGTCGGCGGTGTCCTGCACCGGCGCTTTGTAGGCTTGCCCGAAAACCTCGGGTGGAACCTTGTCGCGCAGCGTCTCGAGCAGCGCCAGCTCGCGGCCTTGGGGCGTACCGGTGGCGGCGAGCTCGGAGTTGTCGAAGATGCTGTTGGTACGACGGTAGAGCCCGTAGAACAGCGACTTGTTGGCGCTCTCGAAGTCCAGGGCGAGCGCAAAGGCTCGACGCACGCGCGGATCAGCAAACTTCGCGCGTCGCGCATTCAGCACGAAACCCTGCACCTGGGCGACTGTTTTGGTGTCGATCGGGGCCTTTTTCAGTCGGCCGTCACGGACTGCAGCAATGTCGTACTGCGTCGCCCACTTGCGCGAACTATTCTCCTGGCGCAGATCCACCTCGCCGCTTTTCAGCGCCTCGAACTCCGGCACGTCGTCACGAAACGAGATGTAGCGAACCTCGTTGAAATTATACTGGCCGATGTTGACGGGGAGGTCACGGCCCCACCAGTCTGGGATGCGCTCGTAGGTGATACTGCGGCCGGCATCGACCGCTTTGATGCGGTAGGGGCCGGCGCCGACCGGCGGCTCGAGCGTGGAGCGTGTGATGTCCCGGGCCTCGGCCTTGGCATCCTTGCCGGTCCAGTAGTGCTTCGGGATCACGGTCAGAAGGCTCGCGATGTAAGGGAGCTCACGGCTCCCACCGCGCGAGAACTGAAACGTGACTTGGGCGGCGCCGGTTTTCTCGGCCTTCACGATGTCCTTGTAATTGAGCGCCACCGCGGGATGCGCGCGCTTTTGCTCCTCCAATGAGAACACCACGTCCTCCGGCGTTATCGGACGACCGTCGCTGAAGCGGGCGGATGGGCGCAGCCCAAAGGTGATGCTTTTCCGGTCGGGCGGCAGCGAGACCCACTCGGCAATGAGACCGTAGACGACAGCTGGTTCGTCGAGGCTCGGTGTCATCAGCGTGGCGTCGATCAAGAGGAGGCTGTCGGCAGCGAGACCTTTGAACGTGTAAGAATTGAGGTTGTCGAAGTTGCCGACGGAGGACAAGGTGATGGCGCCGCCCTTGGGCGCTTGCGGGTTGACCCAGTCGAAGTGCTTGAAGTCGGCCGGCATGGCCGGTTCGCCGATTTTGGCGAGCGCATGCTGGCGTGGCGGCTCCGCGGTCTGCGCCGAGGCCGGCGCCGTCATCGCGAGGCAAGTCGCCACCAGCACGGCGATCGGGGCGATGCGGCGGGTCGACATGGGGCTCCCTGAAGCGATCGGCGAACTCGCCAGAACGGCGGCTCTTGGAGACTCACAATGGGAAGCGGACAGGGCGAATCCAAGTTAAATCTTGGCCAGCCTCGACGCTTCGCATCTGCAGCATACGACCAGGAGACTTGGGTCGCATTGGCGCCGGATGCGGCCGCTCCAGAGAGACAGTTGCTGCGGTGCGGACGGAACCGGCGAGCGCGACGCACCGAACAACCAAAAGCCGGCCTCGCAGGGCCGGCTTGGTTTGTGACGCGGCAGTCGTCGCGCAGCGTTCGACGTCACTTCGGCATGGCCAGCGGCGCATCCGACAGCGTGCGCAGGTAGACCATCAGCGCGGCCAGATCCTGCTCGTCCTTGATGCCGGCGAAGGCCATCTGGTTGCCCGGGATATAGCCCTTCGGATCATAGATGTAGTTGGCGATGCTCGTCCAATCCCACTTGCCGCCCTTCTCCGCCATGGGGCGGGAGTACTTCGGGAACGACGTGCTCTTGCCGACGTCGCCGCCCACGATGCCCCACAGGTTCGGGCCCTGCTTGATGCCGCCGCCCTTCTCGGGCGTGTGGCAGTTGACGCACAGCTTGAACACCTCCTTGCCGGCATCCACGGTCGCCTTGGGCAGGTGCTCGGCGACCTTGGCGAAGGCGAACGGCTCGGGCGCGGCTGGACCGCCACCGGGGCCGGCCTTGGGCATCGGCAACGTATAGCCGGCCTTCAAGGGTCCATGCGATCCAAACATCTCCTTGGTGGCCTGCATGCCGAAGATGAACAGCAGCGCGGCCAGCGCCCAGCCGGCGATCTTGTTGAATTCGTAGGCGTTCATGGCTTCTCCCTTGCGCCATCGGATGCCAATTCCGCATCCGGCGCGCGAGCCTGCAGATTCCGGCAGATCCCCGAAAATCGGCCGAAACTTATCGGATTTCGCGCGCGACTTGCAACATCCGACCCCAGTGTTCTAGGACGTTGACCCGAGGCGAATTGTCACCCTGAACACCGGCTCGAGGCCGTCCCTATGAACAATACCCTGATCGTAATACCAGCCCGCATGGAGGCCTCGCGGCTTCCCGGCAAGCCGCTCGCCGACATCGCCGGCGAGCCGATGATCGTCCATGTCTGGCGGCGCGCCATGGCAGCCGAGGTCGGGCGGGTGGTCGTGGCGACCGACAGCGAGGAGATCGTGCGCGCCGTGCGCCAGGCCGGTGGCGAGGCGGTGATGACGCGCAACGATCACGCCTCGGGCTCGGATCGCGTGTTCGAGGCGGTGAGCAAGGTCGACCCCGAGGGCGACATCGAGCTGATCGTCAACGTGCAGGGCGACTTCCCGACCATCGACCCCGCGATCATCCGCGCGAGCCTGGGACCGCTGCGCGACAAGCCTGTGCACATCGCCACGCTCGCCGCCGTCATCGAGGACGACGAGGAGGCCACCAACCCCAATGTGGTGAAGGCGATCGGCACACCCGTCGGCGGCCAGGTCGGCAGTCCGCGGCGGCTGCGGGCACTGTATTTCACGCGCGCCACCGCGCCGACGGGCGAGGGGCCGCTCTATCACCACATCGGCGTCTACGCTTATCGACGCAACGCGCTCGAGAGGTTCGTTTCGCTGAAGCCGACGCCGCTCGAGATCCGTGAGCGGCTCGAGCAGTTGCGCGCGCTCGAGGATGGCATGCGCATCGACATCACCATCGTTGACAGCGTTCCGCGCGGTGTCGATACTCCGCCCGATCTGGAGCGGGCGCGGCGCATTCTCGCGCGCGCCTGACGCGGGGTCCAAGATACTCCGTTGCACCGGAATCCCAAACCACCGGAACTTTTTCGTCATGACGGACAGCAAGTCGAAATCCGCTGCTGCGGCGGCGGGCAAGCGCGCACGGCCAGGATCGCCCCCAGGATCGCCCAAGGCGAAGCCGCAGATCTCCTACCAGGGCGAGCCCGGGGCCAACTCCCATATCGCCTGTGACGCCGTCCATCCGGAGCTGACGCCGATGCCGTGCGCCACCTTCGAGGATGCGATCGGTGTCGTGAAGTCCAGCGAGGCGCGCTATGCGATGATCCCGATCGAGAACTCGCTGGCCGGCCGGGTCGCCGACATCCACCATCTGCTGCCGGGTTCGGGTCTCTACATCGTCGGCGAGTACTTCCTGCCGATCCGTTTCCAGCTGATGGCCGTGAAGGGCGCCAAGCTCTCAGGGATCACCGACGTGTACAGCCACGTGCACGCGCTCGGGCAATGCCGCAAGATCATCCGCAAGCACGGCCTCAAGGCGCACGTTGCGGGCGATACGGCGGGCTCGGCGCGCCAGGTACGCGACTGGAATGATCCGACACGGGCAGCCCTCGCACCGCGCCTTGCCGCAGATATCTACGGGCTCGATATCCTTGCCGAGGACGTCGAGGACGAGAAGCACAACACGACGCGTTTCGTGATCCTTTCGAACGAGCCCGACGACGCCGAGCCAGGCAACGAACCGGTGGTGACGACCTTCATCTTCAACGTGAAGAACATCCCCGCCGCGCTGTACAAAGCGATGGGCGGCTTTGCG
>JANOJW010000164.1:0-5922 GCA_031418955.1 Hyphomicrobiales bacterium
ATCGATTCGTCGGAACACTCTAGCGCAGCGCGGCCGACCCTCCGCCTCGTTATCCACGCAAGAATGGCGGCGGCATGGCAGTCCGGCCTGCTGGCACAGCCACCCGTATGACCGCCCGTGCTGGTGGCTTGCTTCGGCTCGTTGACAGTGCTGTTGCACCAGGAGGACGGATGAACGCGGTGCATTGGTGACAACCGCCCCAGGCCATTGAGGGCTTAAAGCACGGGAGGTCATACGGGTGGCTGTGCCAGCAGGCCGGACTGCCATGCCGCCGCCATTCTTGCGTGGATAACGAGGCGGAGGGTCGGCCGCGCTGCGCTAGAGTGTTCCGACGAATCGATGCATCGACGAAGCGGCGCTGCGCCGCACCGCGCACACGACGAGGACGCCATGGCGGCCCGCCTTTCCGACCCCTTGCACACTTCCGCCGCGCTCGCTCGTGCGCGTCGGCGACGGCATGTAGTCTCCGTGCTCGCTGCCGCAGCCGTACCGGCGATGCTGTGGCCGCTCACCTCCAGCGCGCAGCAGCCCGCAGCGCCGCCGCCGTCGATGCCGGGCCTCGTTATCACCACCACGCCGCCGCCGCAGCCGTCGGGACCGCCGTCCGGGATGCCGGGACTGGTGATCGCGCCCTCCGGCCCCTCGCCGTTTCCGGGGCCCGCGGCGCCGCCTGGAGGCCCGCCGCAAGCCCCCGCCGCCACCGTGGCCAAGCCAAAGCCAAAGCCCGCGCCCAGGCCAGCCGCCGCCAAACCACCCGAGCCCGTCGCCCACAGCATCGCCGCCCTCGTCAACGACGAGCCGATCACCGGCTTCGCGGTCGACCTGCGTGCGCGGTTCATGTCGCTCAGCGGCAACTTCCAGGACCGCGCCCGCGCAAACCTCAAGTCGATCGCCGAGAACCCGGCGACGGGCGAGCGGCTCAAGGCCATCCTCAACGAGGTGATCCAGGCCAATCCGGGCAAGTCGCGCGAGGACATCATCCGCATCTTCGAGGAGCGCAAGAAGGTCTACGTGACAGGGCTGCAACAGCAAGCCGTATCCAGCGCCAAAGCGAGCCTGGTGCCGACCTTCCGCAAGAAGGCGCTCGATGAACTGGTCGAGGAACGGTTGAAGCTGCAGGAGGCCAAGCGCCTCTCGGTCAACATCCCCGACGACGAGGTGGCGCGGGCCTTCAAGGGCGTCGCCGAGCGCAACAAGATGACGCCCGATCAGTTCGTGCAGATGATCCGCCAGCAGGGCGCCGACGCCGACGTCATGAAGGAGCGGATCAAGGTGCAGATGGCGTGGCGGGAGACGGTGCGCAAGCGTTACGGACACCAGGTGTCGGTGTCGGGCCGCGATATCGACAAGCTCGTCGCGGCAGCCGCGCCCGGCGAGGATCTGGTCGAGCTGCAGTTGCACAAGATCACGTTCGCTTTGCCAGCGAAGATCGACCAGAAGCAGATGGCGCAACGCCTCGACGACGCTGAGGCGCTGAGGCGCCGGTTCGGTGGCTGCAAGGGCACGAGTGCGCTGGTCAAGGACCAGCAGGGCGCCAAGTTCGAGGATCTGGGCTACCGCAAAGCTGCAACGATCCCGGAGCCGACGCGCAGCTTACTTGTCGGTTCGGGTGACGGGCAGATGGCGCCTGCAGCCCTGGCCGGCGCCGGCGTCGAACTCTACGCAGTATGCGCACGGCGCACCCAGAAGGCCAGCGACGAGAAGCGCCAGCAGGTCGAGAACGAGCTGCAGTTGAAGGAGTTCGAACGATTGGCGCAGCGATACATGGCCGACCTGAAGCGCGACGGCCGTATCGACATCAAGTGAGCCCGATCCGGTCATGAACGACGCGCGTGCACCGGGAAGTTCGCCGCGCGATGCGATCGCCGCCGACGCCGCGCGGCCGCTTGCCGTCACCATGGGCGATCCCGCCGGCATCGGCCTCGACATCACGCTGACAGCCTTTGCCGACCGCGCACGCCGGCCGCTACCCTCCTTCGTCCTCTATGCCGACCCCGACGCGGTGACTGCGCGCGCGCATGCGATCAGCGTGGGCGTCAAGGTCCGCGTTATCGTCGCGCCCGCAGATCTGGCCCAAGGTCCAACCGACGCGCTCGCCGTGATCCCGATCCCGCTTGCCCGCCCCGTCGTGCCCGGAAAACCTGATCCAGCCAACGGCGCCGCCGTCATCGCCTCGATCGAACGGGCGGTGGCCGCGGTGGTCGCGGGCGAAGCGGCGGCGGTGGTGACGAACCCGATCTCCAAGCAAACGCTCTACGCGACGGGCTTCAAGCATCCGGGCCACACCGAGTTCCTGGCCGAATTGGCGCAGCGGCACATGGGCAGCGGTCCGGTGACGCCGGTAATGATGCTCGCCAGCGATGAGCTGCGAGTGGTGCCGCTGACCATCCACGTGGCCCTTGCCGACGTCCCCCGACGCATCACACAAGCAACCATCGCGGAGACCGTGCGCATCACCGCCGCGGCGCTCATCCACGATTTCGGCATCCCGCATCCGCGCATCGCGGTCGCCGGCCTCAATCCGCATGCCGGCGAAGGCGGCGCCATCGGCCGCGAGGATGCCGACATCATCGCGCCGGCGATCGCCGCGTTGCGCGCTGCGGGCCTCGATGTGCGCGGGCCGCTCTCCGCCGACACCATGTTCCATGCCGCCGCGCGCGCGACCTATGATGCAGCGATCGCCATGTACCACGACCAGGCGCTGATCCCGATCAAGACGCTGGCGTTCGATCGCGGCGTCAACGTCACGCTGGGTTTGCCGTTCGTGCGCACGTCTCCCGATCACGGCACCGCCTTCGACATTGCGGGACGGGGCCTTGCCGATGCGACGAGCCTCGTCGAGGCGATGCGGCTCGCCGACCGGATGGCGCGCGCCCGCGCGAAGACCACGACATGACGGCGACCAACGATACGGTGCAAAAAAGCGGCGCCAGCCCCGACGGTTTGCCGCCCTTGCGCGAGGTGATTGCCGCGCATGATCTGGGCGCCAAGAAGAGCCTGGGGCAGAATTTCATTCTGGATCTCAACCTGACGCGGCGCATCGCGCGGGCGGCAGGACCGCTCGACGGCGTCACCGTGATCGAGGTGGGTCCGGGCCCCGGCGGGCTGACGCGCGGGCTGCTGCTCGAGGGTGCGGCGCGCGTCATCGCGATCGAGGCCGATGCGCGCTGCGCGCCCGCGCTCGCAGACATTGCCGCGCGCTATCCGGGGCGGCTCGAGGTGCACATGGGCGACGCGATCGGGTTCGACTGGCACTCGCTGCTCGCCGACGTGGCCGGGCCGGTCGTGATCGCGGCGAACCTGCCCTACAACGTGGCGACGCGCTTGCTGATCGGCTGGCTCGAGATGGAGCCCTGGCCGCCCTGGTTCCAGCGCATGGCGCTGATGTTTCAGCGCGAGGTCGCGGACCGCATCGTCGCTGCACCCGGAGCCAAGTCGTACGGCCGTCTTTCGGTGATCGCGCAGTGGCGCTGCGAGGCGCGCATCGCGCTGAACCTCGGGCCCGACGCGTTCACGCCGCCGCCCAAGGTCGCCTCGGCGGTGGTGCAGTTCGTGCCGCGGCTCGTGTGCGAGCCCGCGTGCAGCGTCATCACGCTTGGCCGCGTCACGGCGGCAGCGTTCGGGCAGCGCCGCAAGATGCTGCGCCAGAGCCTGAAGTCGCTCGTTCCTCAGCCCGAGCTGCTGCTGCGCGAGGCGGGCATCGATCCCGCCGAGCGCGCCGAGCGGCTGACGCCCGCCGACTTCGCGCGGCTGGCGGCGATCCTCGACCGGGCACACGCGTAGCCGAGCCGGACAGCCCGGGTGGACTTGTTTTTCACGATGTCAAAGAGCGGTCACGGGAGACAGTGTAGCCCCGCGCCGGACACCGGGGATAAGTTTGGCGTGCTGCATGCGCGATCGCCGTTAATCGCGGGGACACGTTATCCCCGCCAGCGTCGGGATCGCTGGCCGAGCGCGACGCGTCGCACCGCCTTCCCCCGTCCCGCTGCCGGCCTTAAGGTGGGGGCAGAGTGTCGGTGGCCTTGCGTGGGGGATGCATGGACGGGTCGAGAGGCGGCGCTGCGAATTTCTTGATCAGCCGGACCAGGGCCGATGGAAACATCGCGCAGCAGATCGCCGCCATCCTCGAACGCGCCGGCGGGCGGGTACTGATCCAGGATCGCGATTTCGCGAACGCCAACTTCATGGCCGAGATGGACCGGGGCCTCGCCTCGGATGCGCGCGTCATCGCGGTGCTGTCGCCCGAGTACCTGACCAAGCCGCACTGCACCGCCGAGTGGTCGCATCCGCTCGGCCGCGACCCGCTCAACGAGCACCGCCGCCTGATCGTTCTGCGCGTCACCGAGTGCGCGCCGGCGGGGCTGCTGCAGAACATCGCGTTCTGGGATCTGGTGCCGGTGCGCGACGGCGATCAGTCCTTGCTCGAGACTGTCGTGCTCAACGCGGTGAAGCCCGATGCCGAACGCAGCCTCGACATCGTGTCGCGGTTCTGGCGGCAGGCGCCGCGCCTCATCCATCCCGAGATCAAGCCGACGCCCAATTTCCAGGACGACGGCGGCCGCCTCTTCAAAATCGACAACCAGCTGTGGCATCGGGACGCGACGGCGTCGGCCATCACGCAGTCGACCACGGTGAACGGCCTGGGCGGCGTCGGCAAATCCACACTCGCCCGCCAGTATGCGTTCGAGACGCAGGACGACTATGCCGGCGTCTGGTGGCTCGATGCGTCCGGTGGTGATCGCGGACCCTGGCCCGGGATCGAGACCGGCCTCGTCGCGCTCGGCGAGCATTTCGTCGAGGGCATCTCGCAGCATCCCGACCGAACCGGCGCCGCGCATCGCGTGCTCGCCATTCTGGCGGCGGGCGGCTTCACGCGACCCTGGCTGCTGATCTACGACAACGTCGATGGCCCGGGCGCGCTGACGCAGTGGGCCGCGCCGGCGCCCGTGCATGTGCTCGCGACGACGCGGCTGTCGTCGCTCGGCTCGGAGGTGAAACCCGTCATGGTCGGCACCTGGTCATCACAGACGGCGCGCGACTATCTGGTCAGGGCGACTGGACGCGCCGATGTCTCTGCGGCGGACTGGGATGTGCTCGCCGAACGCCTCGGGGCTCTGCCGCTGGCGCTGTCGCATGCGGCGGCCTATCTGCGCCGGCGCGCGGCGGTGACCGTCGCCGACTACCTCTCCGACCTCGACGGGTTCATGAGCGAGGAGGCGCGCGTGCCCGGGGAGGCCGCGTATCGGCGTCCGGTCTATGCCACGTTCCAGGCCGCCATTGCACAAGCCGACACGGTGGCGCCAGGGGCCGCAGCCGTGATGTCGCTCGCCGCCTTCTTCGCCCCCGACGGTATTCCGGAGGATATGTTTCAGCAGAACAAGGACCTTTATCCCGCGGCATTCGCGCCTCTCGCTGCTTCGCGGCTGAAGTTACGCGATGCCGTGGGCGTGCTGGCCGATCTGTCGCTGGTCGCCTTCGATTCCGCAACGCGGGCCATTTCGGTGCACCGGCTGGTGCAGGCGGCCGCTCGGGAGTCCTTGGGCGCCCGGCAGGACGCTTGGGCGCTGAGTGGGCTGGCCGCGCTCGCAGCGGCCATGCCGGACCCGGCGCCGGAGACGTGGCCGCTGTGCATCACCCTCGCCCGGCATGCCCAGGCGCTCGCGCCGCACGCTCCGCCCGACCCGCTCTCGGGCCAGGTGGCTGGCCACGTCGGCTCGATCGGGGACGCCATCAGCGCCTACGTGCCGCTGAGCGACGCGCTGCAGTTCCACCGGGCGGCGAACCTGATCTTCGACCGCCTCGCCAAAGCCGACCCCGGAAACGCCGTGGCGAGCCGAGACCTCTCCGTCTC
The DNA here is from genome assembly GCA_031418955.1 of Hyphomicrobiales bacterium. GTDB lineage: Bacteria > Pseudomonadota > Alphaproteobacteria > Rhizobiales > Hyphomicrobiaceae. The sequence goes on from JANOJW010000164.1 coordinate 5,852, forward strand.
ACACAACTAGATCGGCGACGTGCACCGAGCCCAGGGCAACCTCCCCGCGGCGCTGGACGCCTTCAACGCCG
>JANOJW010000165.1:0-3300 GCA_031418955.1 Hyphomicrobiales bacterium
ACAAGCTCGCCCCCGCCTGATGCGGGCAAAGTGATCAAGATAACCAGTGCGCAGCTTCCCTATGAAGGTTACGTCATTCCTAAATTCGCCAACTACCGGGACTACTTCGCAACGGGTACTGGTCGCGTGGATAACGAAAACGGGCGAGGGCTGGCCAACTACGCCAATCGAGGCTTCTATTCCGCTGGAACAAACATCAATAACACGAGCTTTCTTTCGCCACCTCCGAGCGGTGGTGGTCTCGGGGTGGAGACCATTCTTTCTCCTGTTGACGCAGCCGGAAGTGCAGTACCTGGTGCCTTGAACCTCCGAACAGGCATGGTCAATGACTTTGTAACAAATATTCCAGAGCAGGCTCGGCTAAGTGCGGAGGGACTTTGGGATCAATTTCTTGAGAGCAATGGAAGCCAACCGCGGTTTACCTTGAACTATTACAACTACGACGACCAAGCAAAGCTCCTCATCCCCCGCGCCGTCGCCTACTCCGCCGGCCTGATCGACTACTTCTTCCGTGGCCAACTCGAAGTCACGCCAACCGAGGAGGGTGTTTACTCCGTCATCGACCACAGCGACCGCAGTGGCGCCAATGCCACCGCCACCGACGCCGCCAACGTCTTCAAAGGCTTCAAGACCTTTCGGCTGAAACTGCGCAACACGACGCCTGACATCACGCCATCAGGCACGACGACGGCCATCCCGCAAACCATGTCCGGTGGCAAACTGGTCGGCGTTCTCAAGTTCTACCGCAACCTCGCCCACACCGACGATCTCAATGGCGAACCCGCCAATGCCACCGCTTACGGCATGAGCCGCTCCGCCGCCGAAGAAATCGTCGTGAGCAGCCGCGTCAAGGACGGCGCCAACAATATCCTCACCGGCAACATTGCCGTGACGAACATGCCGCAGACCTTCCAATTCGAATTCGACCAGGAACTCCCCATCAACGCCGTTGACATCAAACTGCAAGTGGTCTATCGAGGTGTGCTCGGAGCCGAAGCCGATGCGGTGGTGGTCGAGACGGTCGACATCTCCGAGCCATCGTATGTCACCTACCTCAACTCCACCGACTACATCCAGCTCGGCAACAGTTTTTACACCCGCGCCCAAGTCAACGCCACCCCGGCGCTGTTGAGCCAAGTGCGCCCGACTACCCTGATCGATAGCGCGACCGGACTTCTCAAGGACGCTTCTCTCACGCCGATCCCGCTCACCTTCAGCGCCAAGATCGGCAATATGGCCAGTAACGCGAGTGTCGGCGTCAAACTGCTCAATGACAAGACCTACCACCGCCTCGCCATGCTGATCCCGCCGGGGTCCACCGGCACCATCGACTGGGCGCTCACGAATTCGGGTTGCGGATACAACAGCATCCTGGACGTGCCGCGGCGCGTCGTGCAGACCGACTACACGGCCGAATTCCCCGGCGGATTCACGCTCGTCACGCCGCTGTTGGCGACACGCGGCACCCAAAGTCTGGTCTCTGTTTCCTGCATCCTCAACGGCGACAACCTGCCGCACCCTGAATTGCTGACCGAAGCGCAGAGCGCGACCATCGCCACACTGCCGGTTGCCAATCAAAAACCGCTGAAGTTCAGCGGCTTTACGTTCGGCACGCCGTAGGCAGCGGTCGATTAAGACACGCGGAGGGCGCATTCTCGATGGCAATAGTTGCGGATCCGCGCATCGCGAGCACCGAATCGGATATCACCTGATGGCGGTTTCAATTTTAAAGTGCAACACCACATTGTGAAGTCAACAAGGAGGTGTTGCAATGGAAGGCACAGTCAGGCACTACCAGCACATGACGCTTGAGGTGCGAGAAGAGATCAGCCGGGGGCTGGCAAGTGGGTTAAGGCCAGCCCAGATCGCCAAGCACATTGGCTATTCGCCCTCGGCGCTGAGCCGCGAACTCAAGCGCCACCGGGTGGACGACATGGGCTATCGCGCCCATTGGGCGCATTCCCGGTCGCAGGACACCGGTCGCCGCAAGGGCCGCAAACGCAAGCTCGCCGACGGGCCGCTGTGGGACGAAGTCTGTACCCGGCTCAAGGACGGCCTGTCGCCGACGCAGGTCTCAAAGACATTGGCCCGCGATTTTAGCGACAATGCCGCCATGCACGTCAGCCACGAGACCATCTACCAGGCGCTCTACGTCCTGCCACGCAACCAGCTCAAGGCCGTGCTGGTGCAAGAAGGCCTGCGCCAGCACCACGAGAGACGGCGGCCACGGAGCAAACTCGCCAAGGCCGACGGCCCCAAGGTGCGGCTCACCGGCGGCGTCTCGATCCACGAACGACCGGCCGAGGTCGACGCCCGCGCCGTCCCAGGCCATTGGGAAGGCGACCTCATCAAGGGCGAGAAGAACCGTTCCGAAGTCGGCGTGCTGCTGGAGAGGCAGAGCCGGCGCGTGGTGCTCGCGCGGCTCACGGACGCCAAAGCGAGCACCGTGCGCCGCGCCTTCGAGGCCGCCTTCCACCTGACGCCGCCGACGTTGTTAAAAACGCTGACCTACGACCAAGGCAGCGAGATGGCCGAGCACGCGCTCCTCGCGGCCAACGTCTGTATTCAAGTCTATTTCGCCGACGCCCACAGCCCGTGGCAGAAAGGTGCCATCGAGAACGCCAATGGACTGCTGCGGCAATATCTGCCCAACAGGCGAACGACAACCTGCGATCTCAATCCGCGTTGCCGACGGGAACGTCAATACGCCACGGCATGCCGGAAGAATCAAGCGGCATTCCCGCAACCCGCCTGCGTCTTATGCGGCCATGCGCCGCTCGGTCGCACGCTCAGAATCCGCGCCCATTTCACGCCGATCAAGCAAATCCCCGCACAAGACTAATGTGCGATTGCCGAGTTCGAACGCGCTGGAAAGCGTCACCGCGCCGGAATAGCCCTCTGGTGCAGGGCCGGCGATGCCGGCGTTGGGGGAGACATGTACTTGCCCCGGTATCGACACCGCGCGCCAGATCACTTGCTGAAGTTTGTCGAGTGCCCAGTTGGGGTCGTTGGAGGCGGGATGCTGTTTGGCGGCACTTTCGATGATGTCGAGTTCAAGACGTGAGCCGCGATTCGCAACGCGATCGACGGCAGGTGTGCGATCCACTGTGGTCAAATACACGCGTGCGACCTGCGGCAATGCCAGAAAATTGGCAGTGGCGAGTGCAAACGAGTTGCCACTCCGCAAGCCCTTTACCGCTTCCTTCAATGAATCGGCATAGGCGGCCAAATCGACGCGCGTGGACGCCGCGCGCGTGGCATGAAACGGGGCGCGTTCTTCGACCAACTCGGCGAACAGGT
>JANOJW010000166.1:0-3303 GCA_031418955.1 Hyphomicrobiales bacterium
TCGGCCGTAACTTCCTGGTGAAGATCAACGCCAACATCGGCAACTCCGCCGTGTCGTCCTCCGTCGAGGAGGAAGTCGACAAGATGGTGTGGTCGATCCGCTGGGGCGCCGACACGGTGATGGATCTGTCGACCGGCGAGAACATCCACGAGACGCGCGAATGGATCCTGCGCAACTCGCCGGTGCCGATCGGCACCGTGCCGATCTACCAGGCGCTGGCGAAGTGCGATGGCGATCCGTCCAAGCTGACCTGGGAGCTGTATCGCGACACGCTGATCGAGCAGTGCGAGCAGGGCGTCGACTACTTCACCATCCACGCCGGCGTGCGCCTCGCCTACGTGCCGCTGACGGCGAAGCGCGTCACCGGCATCGTCAGCCGCGGCGGCTCGATCATGGCCAAGTGGTGCCTCGCGCACCACAAGGAGAGCTTCCTCTACACGCACTTCGAGGACATCTGCGACATCATGCGGGCCTACGACGTGTCGTTCTCGCTGGGCGACGGCCTGCGTCCGGGATCGATCGCCGACGCCAACGACCGCGCCCAGTTCGCCGAACTCGAGACCTTGGGCGAGCTCACGCAGATCGCCTGGAAGAAGGGCTGCCAGGTGATGATCGAAGGCCCCGGCCACGTGCCGATGCACAAGATCAAGATCAACATGGACAAGCAGCTGAAGGAGTGCGGCGAGGCGCCGTTCTACACCCTCGGGCCTCTGACAACCGACATCGCGCCGGGCTATGACCACATCACGTCGGGAATCGGCGCCGCCATGATCGGCTGGTTCGGCTGCGCCATGCTCTGCTACGTGACGCCGAAGGAGCACCTGGGGCTTCCCGACCGCGACGACGTCAAGTACGGCGTCATCACCTACAAGATCGCAGCGCACGCAGCCGACCTCGCCAAGGGCCACCCCGCGGCGCAGTTGCGCGACGATGCGTTGAGCCGCGCGCGCTTCGAGTTCCGCTGGGAGGACCAATTCAATCTCGGCCTTGATCCCGATACCGCGCGTGACATGCACGATGCGACCTTGCCCAAGGACGCCCATAAGGTCGCCCACTTCTGCTCCATGTGCGGCCCCAAGTTCTGCTCGATGAAGATCACGCAGGACGTGCGCGACTTCGCGGCAAAGCAGAACGCGGGCGTCGGCGATATGGCGGCAGCCGAAGCAGGAATGGCCGACATGTCGAAGAAGTTCAAGGACATGGGCGGCGAGATCTACCACGACGCCGAGAAAGTGAAGGCCAGCAACAAGAGCTTGGGGTGAGGCTGGCCAAAGGAGACCGGCGGCGATGCCCGACATCATCATCGTCGCCGGCCCCAACGGCGCGGGGAAGTCGACGTTCATACGAGAGTTCCTGCCAGGAATCATAGCGGGCACGTTCATTCGCCTCGATGCCGACGAGATCGAGCGACTGCTCGATCCGACGATCATCGGTGTCGATCGCCGGGCGCTTGCGGCAGGACGGTTGCTCCTGCAGCGCATTGAGGAAGTGATCGAATCGAGGGACAACCTGCTGCTTGAAACGACACTGACATTGAGAACTTATGCTCGCAGAATTCCTCGCTGGAAAAGCAATGGATATCGCGTTCACTTGATCTACTTGAAGCTACCGTCAGTCGAAACATCACTGGAGCGAGTGGGACGCCGCGTCGCACAAGGCGGGCACAACATCCCCGTTGAAGCTATACGGCGCCGGTTCGAGAAAAGTCTCGACTATCTTGAGAATATCTACAAACCAATCGTCGACGAGTGGTACATTTGGGAGAGCCTCGAAGGAGACTTTAAGCCCCTATCGGCTTGGGATTTGCCATGAGCAAGATCATCGACAAGCGAGACATTCAGGAAAGCCTCGATCGCGCCGCGTGGCTTTCAGTGCATGGATCTCCCGAGGACAAGCAAGGTCGGTCCGGTGGCAGCGTCGCCGATACAGCGATGCGACTTCGCAATGAAATGCGCATCGTGACCGCAAACTGGGCAATGGTCGAGGCATTCAATGCCAAGTTCGAGGCGTTCCGCGACGATCTGGTTGTGCACGCGGCGTGGCAAGCCGCAAAGTTCTCTGTGCGGGCGGTCGCTCGCGACACCATCATGACCTTGATGCGGCTGACTGATGGTTCGGGATCCAAACACGAGCTGCAAACGTTCAGCGCAATCGTCGGTGCATTTGACGGGAAGACGCCGCTGGAGATCGTGCGAGCGACTGGAGCCACCGAAGCCGGTGTGCAATACGGCTTGGCGTTTCTCCGCGAAAGGGTCCCAATGCGCTGGGGCAAGAACGAGGATGTTCCGAGCAACCGAGAGCTAACCGACATTCGCGAGACGTTGAGGCCGATCCGAGATCGCCTCATCGCACACGCCATGGTTCATACGTCCATCGACCTGCGCCGCGACATGCCGCAAGTGAGAGCTTTTCTGCGTATCACCGCCGAGTTGTCCGACGCCGTCTGCCTGGTCTGCAACGTGCCGCGCGACGACTTGCAGGCACGTTGGGATGCGGCATTCGACGAGGCGACGCGGTTCTGGGAGATCGTTGCGGCAGGTAGCCGGAATTCGCCAAAGGCGTGATCTGAGCTTCTGCTTACCCGTCCACGCACGAACGCACGCTCATGAGCGGTGACTGAGCTGTGCCATCGCGGCGATTGCCTCCGAGCGATGAACATGTCGCTGTGACTTCGAGTTGAGCGCAATCGTCGCTCACCCCACCAACGCCTTCTCCATCGCCGCCAGCAGGGTCTCCGGCTCGTGCGCGCCGGACACGGCAACGCGGCGATTGAAGATGAAGAAAGGCACGCCGTTGATGCCGTTGCGGCGGGCCTCCATGTCGCCCTCCATGACGGCAGCTGCATCGTCATCGGAGGCAAGGTAGCGCTCGAGCGCCGGGCGATCGAGACCGGCAGCCGCGCCGGCATCGCAGAGCACTTGGGCGTCGGTCAGCGACTTACCGTCCAGGAAGTAGGCGCGAAACAACGCTTCGGCGGTCTCATTCCCTCGACCGTGAGCGCTGCCAAAGTGCATGAGACGGTGCGCCAGGACTGTATTCGGTTGCACCGTGATGGCGTCGAAAGCGAAGACGATCCCGACGCTGCGGCCGACATCCTCGATCCGCACGTAGTTTCGCTTCGCGCCGGGACCGAATTTGCGCTCGATGTAGGCCTGCCGCGACATCCCGGTTTCGGGAATGTCCGGGTTCAGCTGGAACGGTAGCCAGCGCACGGCTGGCGGTGCCAGATCGGGATGGCGCCTTGCCCACTCCGAGAGTGCAGCTTCGAGGCGGCGCTTGCCGATGTAGCACCAGGGTCAAACG
>JANOJW010000167.1:0-2676 GCA_031418955.1 Hyphomicrobiales bacterium
AGTGTCAGCTCGAGAATGTCGAGAAAAGCCGGGTTCATGAACGGCTCGCCGCCCGTGAACCCGATTTCCCGGGTGCCGAGGCTCTGTTCGCGGATCTCATCCAGAAACGGCCGCACGACCGCGAGCGTCAGATAGGCGAGGCGATCGTTGGTCGGGGTCGATTCGATATAGCAATTGAGGCAGGCGATGTTGCACAACGTCCCGGTGTTGAACCACAAGGTCTCTAACCGGGTCAGCCCGACGCTCGCCCGCGGCTCGCCCTTCAACGTCTTGTCGGGCAGCGCGAATTTGGCTGGGGTCCGGCCATGACCGCGGGCCGCGATCGTCGTATCCACACTCACAGACCATCCCCTTGGTGCAGTTGATTGCGCACGGCTCTACGACCGCATTTGTAGCCTCCCTACCACACGGCCACGGTCACGGGGTACTCACGTTGATTTCATTGACCCGCGGCGAGCGAAATCGGGGTGCTGGTCAGCGCGCCAGCATTTGGGGCAACGTCACGAGCTTGACACCCGCGGCCTCGACGCCCCGGCGCACCTCGCCGGCCACCATTACGGCCGTTGGCTCGTCGCCATGCAGGCAGATGGTCTCGACGTCCATCTTGACGCGATTGCCATGCCGCGAGATCAACTCCTTGGTCTCGATGATCCTGAGGCACTGCTCGAGGGCCTTCTGCGGATCCTTGTAGACGGCGCCCGGGATCGAGCGGGCGGCGAGTTGGCCGTTGTCCTCGTAGGCGCGATCGGCAAACCCCTCCCGCGCCAGCGGCAGTTCGAGCTTGCGCGCCGCCGTCTCCATCTCCGACCCGTACGGCGCCACATAGATGATGGTCGGATCGACGGTCTTGATGGCGCGGCCGATCGCCATTGCGTACTCCGTATCGGTGTGCGCCATGTTGTTCAACGCGCCATGCGCCTTCAGATGCGTGACCTTGAGGCCGGAGTACTTGGCGATCGCCTGCAAGGCCCCGATCTGGTAGGCGGTCATGTACTCGAGATCGCGCGGCGCCATCTTGATCTGCCGGCGACCGAACCCCCACAGGTCGTTGAAGCCCGGATGCGCCCCGATCGAGACGCCAAGTTCCTTCGCCAGCATGCACAGCCGGTGCATGGTATTGTGGTCGCCGGCATGGAAGCCGCAGGCCACGCTCGCCGAGCCGATGATGCGCATCAGCTTGGGGTCGTCGCCGATCTCGTAGGCGCCCCAGCCTTCGGCGATGTCGGCGTTGAGATTGATGCGCAGCGTCATGGTGGGTCCTCGACGGGCTCGGGCTCGGGTTGCACTGATCGTAGTCCCTTGGGTATGACGGGACAATCCGACAACGATGTCCCAATCCTGGGGTAGTCCCAATCCTCGGGTAGTCAGGAACAAAGCATGGTGCGGTTCTTGCCGAGCGGTGATCGGGCTCTCGTGATCGAGTTCGGCGACACCGTAGACCGTGCCATCAACGCACAGGTCATGGCGCTGGCCGACCGGATCGAGGCCGAGCTGATCACCGGCGTGGTCGAACTCGTACCCACATTCCGCTCCCTGATGGTGCACTATGACCCGCTCGTGGTGAGCAACGCAAACCTGCGCCAAACGATTACGGGGCTCTTGGATGGCCACACAGCGGTGACCCGACGGGGACGGCTTTGGCAGCTGCCGGCGTGCTACGAGGGCGATTGTGCACCCGACCTCGACGATGTCGCCCGCGCGACAAAACTCACGACAGCCGAGGTCGTGGCCACCCACGCCCACGAAACATATCGCGTCTACTGCATCGGGTTCCTCCCGGGGTTCCCATACATGGGCGATCTGCCCGCTCCGCTCGAGCTGCCACGCCGGCCATCACCCCGGATCAGAGTGCCGATGGGTTCCCTCAGCATGGCCATGCGGATGACCGGAATCTATCCACTCGAAAGCCCCGGCGGCTGGCATCTGATCGGCCGCACGCCGGTTCGTATCTTCGACCGGCGGCGCGCCGATGCCGTCCTGCTTCAACCCGGCGACGAGGTGCAGTTCACGCCCGTGTCGCGCATCGAGTACGATCGATTAGAGGCTGCAGCGATAGCCGGAACGATGAACGTCACACCCGCGAGGTCCCCATGAGCGGCGCCCTCATCGTGCTCCAGCCGGGACTGCAGACGACCGTGCAGGATATCGGCCGCCACGGCTACCAGAAACAAGGCATCCCGGTTTCCGGCGCGCTTGACCTCGAAGCCCTTGCCGCCGCCAACGCCGTGGTCGGCAATGCGCGTGGCACGGCAGCCCTGGAGATGGCCTTGACCGGCCCCACGCTGGAAGTCGCGGCCGACAGCGTTCGCGTCGCGGTGGCGGGCGGCAGCGCCGACCTGCAGATCCTGGCAAGTGGGTCCCAGCCACGCCAGATCCCACCCCTTCAGAGTGTGCGGCTGGTACGCGGTGACCGCCTGCGGATCGCGGCCGTAACAGGTAGCGCGGTTGCCTACCTTGCGATCGAAGGCGGCATCGACGTGCCGCCCTTCCTCGGCAGCCGCTCGACGTATGTGCGAGGGGGCTACGGTGGCCTCGAGGGCCGCGCGCTCTGCGACGGCGATCAATTGCCTTTGGCCCGCGCGACTGCTGTTGAGAGGGACGAAATGACCATCGATGGCCTCGATCTCATGCCTCAGACGCACGTGCGGTTGGTGCTCGGGCCCCAGCACGACGACT
>JANOJW010000168.1:0-6489 GCA_031418955.1 Hyphomicrobiales bacterium
GATGTCTTCGAGCGTGCGATCCTCAAGCGCCCCGAGGTGCTCGAGTGCTACCTGATGACCGGCCAGCGCGATTACCTGCTGCGGGTCGTCGCCAGCGATCTCGCCGACTACGAGCGCTTCGTGAAGGAGACGCTGACCCGCATCGACGGCATCGCCAACATCGAATCGAGTTTCGCACTGGGCCAAGTGAAGCACTCCAACGTGCTCCCGATCGGGCGCAATCCTTGAGACGATCCACACGCCCGCAGCAGCACCCCAAAACGCGCGCACGAAAATAGTCTGGTGTCCGGTTATTGGCTGACCACACGTGCCCCTGCGCGATCTGCAAATCGCGACAGGCTCGCAGCGGGACCAATACGTGCCAACAAGCGCCTCAGTGCCCGAGCGCGATCTGCTCGTTCCTGGGAGTCGTGATGTGCACGCGGATGGCTGTGAGCTTCGCGATGCCGGCGCCGGTCGGAATGATGATCTGGTGGGGCACGAACAGGTTGGCGCTCGGAACGGGACGCAGCGAGACCTCGATGCCTTGGCTCGCGGCCATGGTCCGGCTCTCCTCGGTCGGCTTGTGGCCGGCGATCGGCGTGTATTTGACCTTGCAGACGTAGGCGATGCCCGGCTGGCCGGAAGGGCGCACGTCGGTGACGCGATCCTGCCGCTTGTAGGTGAGCTGCAGATCGAACCGCTGCTTGCCGTCGAACACCGCGAGCTTGCGCCCGCACGGGTTCTCGGCCTTGGTCCGGGAGAGCGCCATCACTGCGCTCAGCGGATCGAGCACGCCCTTGAGGTCGACGTCCCTGACCGGAACGGTCATTGGAGCGGGCTGATGCACCGGCACGTGCGCGACGCTTGCGACCTTGTCGCCGGCAAAGCCCATTTTGAGCGAGCCGTTCTTGGCCGTGCTGACGAAATTGAACGTGTATCCGGACGGTTGCGGCTGATCGCCGGCAAGCGCACCCGACGAGCGCGTGGCGCCCTGCCACTTGAAGGCGCCGAGCAGCGCCGACAGCTTGGCGTCGCCGGTCAGGGTGTAGGACTGGCCGTTGACCGAGGACGAGAACTCGAAGGTTCCAACATCGAAGCCGCCGAACTCGATTTTGTAGACGGCGTTGACCCGGCTCGGCCACGGCTCGGCCTCGGCGGGGGTCGGGGAGGTGGCACTCGCGAGGATGCCGAGGCCGGCGACGGCGGCCGAATACAGTGTGTTTCGCAAACTCGACAAAGAGGCCATGACGCTGCCCTTACCTACTCTGGGACTGTCCACCATCACCTCCACGACCGACACAGGAGATCTCGGGTAGACACGCTTTACGACTAAGTTGTGATCCACGACACTGACGCAGAGATCCTAAAGAAGTCCTATCGGGCGTGCCGATCCCGCACGATTGGAGCGCCTGGGGGCTGTTCGAGCCGACGTGGGACGGCTAAACCGGCGGCTGATGTCCCGCCAAATTGCGGCTGCATACGGGGTGCAGTCTCGCGTCGGACGTTCGGGAGGATCTCATGGCAATGGCGGACACGGCAGCAAGGCCCCCAATGGCGCGCGAAAAGGCAGGCGCCTTGATCTCGCTGACCGAGCGCGACATCATCGACGAGATCTTCGATGGCACGGACAAGCGCGAGAAGTTCATTCCCATCACCCGCGAAGCGCTGATCGAGCGGCTGACGCGGCCGCAGGCCTGGGCCGGCAACGAGGCTGCCAACGCGCGGCGCTTCTTTCGCTTCCTCAGCTACTGGCGCCAGCAGTCATATGCCGCAAAATTGCTCGATCTCGAGCACACCTACGAGCCGTTCAGCCCCGACAGCGATCTGCTGATCACGCGCAAGTACAGCGCCGCCGAGCGAGACGGGCTCAAGGCGCGCCTGGTGGTGCAACTGCACGAGTTACTGCGGCAGGCGAACTACGTCGCGATCGATCCGGCGCGCATCGATATGATCATGACGAAGGACAGCCACTACGGGCTCGATCTGCATGTCGACCTCGAGGCCTTCGACGTTCTCGCGCTCTACTATCGCGGCGCCAGCAAGCGCACGGAGACGCGACGCAATATCAAGCGGCTGTACCTGAAGAGGGAGGAATTCGACGTCCCGATCTTCCAGCGGCTGTGCGTCGTGTTCAAGCTGAAGCCGAAGGACGTGCGCCTCCGCGAGATCATGGCCAAGAACCGCTGCGACCGGGACGAGGCGGAAAAGATCTACAAGCGCATCCGTGGCATGCTGCCGCCCCAGATCAAGCCGGATTTCGTGTACTTGAAGCTGTTCAAGAACATGCCGCGCTCGGACATCGAGATGGCGTTCCCGAACACGCGCATCAAGTTCCGCACCATGGACAAGCTGAAGCTTGGGGCCACAGCCGGCGGCGGCCTCGCAACAGCCGTCGGTACCGCCGGTAAGCTGCTGGTTGCGACCAACCCGATCGCGCTCGCCGGCGCCGCCATCGGCCTCACCGGCATCATGATCCGGCAAGTGATGGGCTTCGTCAACCAGCGCAACCGCTACCTGGTGACCATGGCGCAAAACCTCTACTTCCACGCCATGGCCGACAACCGGGGCGTCATGACGCTGCTCGCCGAGCGCGCCTCGGAGGAGGACGTGAAGGAGGAGATGCTGCTCTATTCGGTGCTGGCGAAGGAGACGGTCAACCGCCGGGAGCTGCGCGACATCGACGTCGCCATCGAGAGCTACATGCAGAACGCGTTCGGCGTGAACGTCAATTTCGATCTCGAGGATGCACTCGGCCGCCTGAAGCGCGACGGCATCGTCACCGAGCTGCCCGACGGCACGCTGCAGACGCGATCGCCGACGGCGGCCGCCGCCCAGATCGACGTACTGTGGGACCGCCTGCTCGACGAGTTGCCCGACCACGTCAACGAGGAAGGCATCGAGTTCGACGACGACCCCACCGAGACGGCGGCGTAAGAGCCTGCCCGGGAGGTTTTCGTATGGTTTCACGGTCCAAGGTCGAGTCGATCCGCCAGGAGGAGGCCGCAGACCGTAGCCTAGCTACGGGCAAGGTCTCCGACGCGGCGGTCGACCGGGATTGGGCCGCCCTCTTGTTTGCGCTTCAGTTGCCCACAAGCAACCGCGCCTCCGGTTGCGCTGGGACGGCCCATCTGGTTCGTCGCGGGGCTTGCCGATACCCAGGGTATCGGCTACGCCACGCTCCTGCCATCTGGACCCTCCCAGCCCAATGAAACCACACGCAAACCTCCCGGGCAGGCTCTAAGTGGGCCTCTCCAAGCTGGTGATCGAGGTGGCGGAGCTCGGTGTCGCCCGCCGGCTGTCGGACGCGCTCGGTGAGGGGCAAGCTCCGTCGGCCGTCGCCGTCAGCCTGTTCGAAGTTCCGGCGAGCCGGCGGTGGACGGTCGAGGCCTACTTCGCCGAGCCGCCCGATCGCACGGCACTGTTGCCCTTGCTCGCGGGGCTCGGCGACGATCTCGCACTCTCCATCGAAGATGTGCCCGACGAGAACTGGGTGGCGATCAGCCAGGCGGCGTTGCCGCCGGTCGCAGCCGGCCGCTTCATCGTGCACGGCAGTCACGACCGGGCAACCATCGGCCTGCGTCTCAACGCGATCGAAATCGACGCGGGCGAGGCGTTTGGCACCGCCCATCACGCGACGACGCGCAGCTGCCTCGCAGCGCTCGATCTGGCGACGCGCCGGGGGACGTTTCGACGCGTGCTTGATCTTGGCTGTGGTTCGGGCGTGCTGGCGATTGCTGCCGCCCGCACGCTGCCGTTGGCGACGATCCTCGCCAGCGACATTGACGCCGAGGCCGTGCGTGTCGCGCGCGGCAATGCCCGCGACAACCGGGCGGGCCGTCGCATCGCGATCCACACCGCCACCGGCTTTGCGCATCGATCCCTGCGGGGTCCCGCGCGGTTCGACCTTGTGCTCGCCAATATCCTTGCGGGCCCGCTGATACGGCTGGCTCCAAGCTTGCGAGCCGCACTGGCGCCGGCGGGCGTCGCGATCCTCTCAGGCATTCTCGCCGAGCAGGCCGACGAGGTCGCGGCCGCCTACCGCGCCCAGGGCTGCCACCTCGTCGCCCGCCGCATCGACACCGGCTGGGCGACCCTCGTCGTCACAAGGCGGGGGCGAAGGTGAGCACTGCAGGCAACTCAGCGGGCCAGTGGTCGGGCGCGCACCGTCGGCAAAATCGGGACAGTTTCAATTTCCGCTCGATGCCTCGGCCAAGGCAATTCAAACTGTCCCCATTTCTTCCCCATTTCTTGGTCCCCATTTCTTGGTGGCCCGATCAGAACGCGCAGATGCGAAAGCCGGTCGCCGACGAGCGCATCGTGTTGTCGATGCGGATCGAGAAGTTGTCGTTGTAGCGCAGTCGGAACGTGCAGCGCGTGTCGAGGTCAGCGACGTTCTCGCACACGGAGGTGCCATCCATGTTGAGCACTTTCAGCGTCACCTCGGCGTGGTCGGCGACGAGTTCTACGCCGGCGCGGCTGTCCCAGGTGCTCTCGCGGAAGTTCTGGTCGAACTCGGAGTAGTCGTAGGCTTCGATAGAGCCGCGCAGGCACGACGTTCCGTTGACAAGCGACTGGGCGGAGGCAACCGAGATGGCAAGGGCAAGGCCCATAACGGCAGCGATAGCGGAAACCTGAAGCTTGGACGAGTAACGCATGTGAGAACCACTCCCTGGTGATTTGATTGCCGCAGACTAATACGCGGATTATAAAAATCGACCTCACGCTTCCGTGGCAACAAAATCAAAAATCTATTCAAGTTTTATGGATCATCGAACAGGCGCTCACGAAAGGGTGCGGCGAGGCGCCCTCGTTCACCTCTCAGCTGCCGTGATAGTTGCATCATGACAATGAGTTACGCATGCGTATGCCCGCCCTCAACAGGCATCCGAATCTGGTGATTAGACGTGAGCGGATCAGACGCTCCAATCACCCGGCGCACGTCACGTCGCAATTGCCGACAATTTGAGCCAAACGCGAGCCCGTGCAGAAAAATTATCGGAACAACTTTGACGTATATCGTTGTTTCAAGCGCAACCCGAATACGCTTCAAATCAACTCACAGGTAGTGGTGACAATGCTCAATCTTCGGAAAGCCCGCACGACGCTTCGTCGCGACGAGCGCGGCAACACGGGCATCGTGTTCGCCTTCGCGCTCGTTCCCGTCATTCTGCTGGTCGGCGGCGCCATCGACGTCGGCAACGTCTACACGCATCAGCAGCGCTTGCAGGCTGCGGGCGATGCTGCGGTGCTTGCCGCCAACACGATGGGCGAAGCGACCGAGGACCAGCGCACGACCATCGCGCTGAAGTCTTTCCAGGCGAACGTTACCGACACTCCGGCGCTCGCCAACCTGGTGCCGGAAATCACCGCGTCCGGTACCACCGTCTCGCTGAAGGCGACCACGCAGATCCCGACGCCGTTCCTGTCGATGATGCAGCTCAGCAGCATGACGATCCACACCAATACCCGCGCCGACGCCGAGGTCATCGATACGTCGACGACGCCGGGCAAGATCTGCATGCTGGCGCTGGACCCGAACCACTCCGACGGCATCCACATCCAGGGCACCAATCAGATCCGCTACCCGAACTGCTGGGCGCACACCAACTCGACGATGGGCACCGCCATCAACGCCGCCGGCAATTCCGGTGCAACGGCGGTCGGCAAGGGGCACTGCGCGGTGGGCGGCGCGTCGGTCACCACCCAGTACTCGCCGGCCGTCAAGACCGGCTGCCAGCACGTGCCCGACCCCTTCGCCGCGGTCAGCGCCTACCATGCGAGCCAAGCCTACCAGGCTAACTTTGCGCTGCCGTCCGCCACCGGCACCTGCATCGGCAACAACATGAACCTGAAGAAGGGCACTTTCACGTTGAGCCCCGGCCGCTATTGCGGCGGTCTCGAGTTGCAGGCCCATGCAAAGGTCACGCTGAACCCCGGCATCTACATCATCGACAGCGGCCGCCTGCTGGTGCAGTCGGGCTCCTGGATCCAGGGCAACAACGTGGTGTTCTACTTTACCGGCCCCAACGCTCGCCTGGAACTCATCGGTGGCGGCGTGATCAACCTGCAGGGCCGCCACTCGGGCAGCTCCTACGCCGGGTTCCTGTTCATCGCCCACGCCAACGCCAACACGAACGGTAAGTCCAACATCCAAGGCGGCGGCATCATGAACATCGAAGGCATGCTCTACATGCCCCGCCAGACGATCGAGGTCTCCGGCAACGGTCACGTCAACGCCAATGCCAAGTACTTCGGCATGATCGCCAAGAACTTCTACTTCCGCGGCAACGGCGAGTTCCACATGAACGTGCACGGCTCATCGAGCGTGGTGCCCGACGTGATGCCGACGATGCCGGTCGAGAAGCGCCGTAACCCTTACTTGAACATGTAACGAGATCGACTGCCAAACTTCGACGACCGGAGCCCGCAAGGTCTCCGGTCTTTTTCTTTGAGGGTGCTCGCCGACCCTACTGCGGCGTGATGCCGACCGACTTCACCAGCTTGGCG
>JANOJW010000169.1:0-2474 GCA_031418955.1 Hyphomicrobiales bacterium
CGACGCTCCTCTCCGTACTCCTGCTTCCCGGCAGCTACTCCGACTTGAGCAACATCGCCCGCACCTCCATGTCGCTGGTTCTGGGCGACTTGATCGGGATTGTGGTGGTGACGCCACTCCTGCTGCGCGCGTTCCTGCGTCGGGACAAACTTCGCTCGCTGTCGCTCGTGCACATGGCCGAGTTCGCCAGTTATGCTCTGGCAATTTTCCTGCTGCTGGCCCTTACGATGTGGCTCGGTCATCACCAGCAGAACCTGTTCTATCTACTGTTCCTTCCAGTTGTTGTCGCCGCGGTTCGCCATGGAATAGACGGGGCTTGCACCACCCTTGTCATCGCTCAGCTCGTTCTTGTCGGTATGCTTCATTTTTACGGATTCGATCTGGCGCGTTTCACTGAGTACCAAGTGCTCATGCTCGTTCTGACGCTGACTGGTCTCGCCGTCGGAGCGCTTGGCAGCGAGAGACAGCTCGCTGACGAGTCATCGCGAATCGCGGCATTGAAATTGCTTGAAATGCAGACCCAGGCGGCCCGCACGGCCCGCCTCAACCTCGTCAGCGGCATGGCCGCGGCACTCGCCCACGAGGTCAACCAGCCGATGACAGCGGCGCGCGCGCTTGCCCGCTCCGTTCAGCAGATTCTGCGTATGCCGGACGGTGATATCGCCCGCGCCGAGAGCAACGTCACGACCATGATCGAGCAGATTGATCACGCTGGCGCCGTCGTGCGGCGCATGCGGGAATTCTTACGCCGCGGCAAGCCACATATCAGCACCCTCGACATCAAGGTGGTGCTAATGGAGGCGATCGCCCTGGTGAAGCCTTTGGCCAGCGCACGCCAGATCGAGGTAAACCTCACGCTGCCCGACCGGACGCCACCGACCTACGGCGACCGGGTGCAGGTCCAGCAGGTCATCATCAATCTGGTCAGAAATGCGGTGGAGGCGATCACGGACAGCGGACGGACTGACGGGCGCATCTCGGTCGCAGTGCTGCCGTCTGGTTCCACAGGTGAGATAGAGATTGCTGTGCTGGACAACGGCGTCGGCATAGATGCGGGTCAAATTCCGATGCTGTTCGAGCCACTCAACACGTCGAGACCCGACGGCATCGGCCTCGGCCTCTCGATTTGTAAGACGCTCGTAGAGGCCCATGGAGGTCGCATCTGGTTGAGTTCGTCGATGCCCGGCCAGACGGAGTTCCGCTTTACATTGCCAGCGGGCTGCACAACCGGGGTCGAGGCATGATCGACGCATGATCGGACCGACAGTCTACATCATCGACGATCAGCCAGCGGTATGCCATGCACTCCGCGAAATGCTGAGCGTGCTCGGGTACGAAGTCGAGACGTTTGGCTCCGCTCAGCAATTCCTCGATACTGTCGACCGTGCTCGTCCCGGCTGCATCGTAAGCGACTTGCGGATGCCCGGAATGGACGGGCTCGAACTCATGCGCGAGTTGGCCAGACGCTCTATCCGATTGCCGGTGGTCTTGATTTCCGGACACGCGGACCTGCCGACGGCGGTGATGGCGATCAAGGCCGGTGCCGAGGATTTCATCGAGAAGCCGCTAGACGACGCGCAACTCGTAGCTGCGATCAACAGGTGCCTGGCACAGGCCTTCGAGCAGCTGGCCGACCGCCGGTCGGACGGGGAGCTCGAGCGCATGTTCGCGTCTCTCACAGCGCGAGAAGTCGAGGTCTACGATCTCGTGACTGAGGGATACACCAGCCAGGCCATTGCCAAGCGCCTGGGCATAAGCCCGCGAACGGTGGAAAGCTACCGTGTCCAGATCATGGGCAAAATGCAGGCTGCGAGCGTGGCCGTTCTGGTACGCCAGGCGATCCGACTGGGTCGAATGAAACCGTAGCCGACTGACAGCCCCCGTAGATCTACGCCCTGATCGTTACGGATTGTTCGTTGTGGCGCCTGCGCTCACCATGGCCGGCATCAGCGTGGTCGATGAGCAGCAGGATGCCGGCGAAATTTTCTCACGATGAGCCGACAGGGCGTCAGCTTTGCCAGAAGCCGGCGACTTCCCACACTTGCCCTGGAGCCGGGACGCAACGTCGCGCTCTGTCCTCCTTTGGGGAAGCCAGAGACGTTTGCCACCAATCGTAGGAACCCATGATGTCACAGACCACGACCGCAGTCAGGCTGCAAAGCGAGGCTGAGCGCATATCGGACCGCCCTGTTTCGGTTCCCATGGCGTCTCCACACGGAGAGCCGGCAGCAGCGGTTGTCTCGGCACTCGGCTCCGATGCGGCGCGCGGCTTGAGCCTCATCGAGGCGCAACGGCGACTGGGACAGTACGGGCCGAATCAACTGAAGAGCGCCCCGGAAACGCCTTGGTGGACGCGGCTGATCGAGCAATTCCAAAACTTCCTGGTGATCATTCTGCTCGTCGCCGTCGTCATCTCGATGATCGAGTGGCTGCTGCAGGACCCGCGCGAGTCCGCCCTGCCCTACGAGGCGATT
>JANOJW010000170.1:0-30095 GCA_031418955.1 Hyphomicrobiales bacterium
CTCGCCTCTGGATTCTTCGCTGAAGACGAGAGATTTATCCACCAGCCGCGTTAGCAGATCGAGAATATCAACTCCGTCACCCCGCACGTCTCTTTCTGTTATAGTAAAACGTGCGGGGCCTCTTTCCTCGCCACAAACTGATTCTGCGGCTTCAAGTGTCCAGCCACCGACGAAGACCGCCAGCCTGCGAAACAAGGTTTTCTCCGGCTCCGAAAGCAGGCTGTAACTCCAATCGATCAAGGCGCGCAGGGTCTGTTGGCGCGGCAAAGCCGTGCGCGAGCCGCCCGTCAGCAGGCGGAAGCGGTCATCAAGCGCGATCAGGTGAACCTGCAGGAAGCGCAGGCCACCATGGAGCGGCGCAACACGCTGGTGCAGAAGCGCATCGTCAGTGAGGCCGCCATGGACACCGCCAAGACTTCGGTCGAGGCTCTGCGCGCGGCGATCGCCGCCAGCCAGGCCGCGCTGGAGGCGCAGAAGACGCAGCTCGATTACTTGACGATCAAGGCGCCGATCACCGGTCGAACGGGAAGCACATCCGTGAAGCCCGGCTCCAACATCCGCGCGGCCGACGCCGCAGCGCTCGTCACCATCAACCAGTTGAAGCCGATCGCAGTGACATTCTCACTGCCACAGGCCGAAATCGCTGCGCTGCGCCGTGCGCTGGCGGCCGGCGCCAAGGCCGAGGTGCGCGTCGGGGGCGAGAAACCGTTCGTGCGCATCGGCAAGATCGACTTCATCGACAACCAGGTGGACAAGGCGACGGGCACGATCGCCGCCAAACTCGAAGTCGCGAACGAGGACGAGGCGCTGTGGCCGGGCCTTGCCGTCGAGGTGGCACTCGATGTCGAGCAGCGGCCGAACATGCTGGCGGTTCCGGCGAGTGCGGTGCTCCCGTCCCAGCAAGGGATGATCGTCTGGGTCGTCAACGCCGAGAACCGCGCCGCGCCACGACCCGTTACGCTCGACCGCATGGTCGGCCAGACAGCCTATCTCACCGAAGGGCTGAAGCCGGGCGAGGTGGTCGTTACCGACGGCCAGGTGCGGCTCGCCCCCAATGCGCCGGTGATCGTGCGCGATCCCAACGCCAAGGGGCCGCCCGGCGCCAAGAAGGGCGATACCAAGGGCGCCAAGACAGAGGAACTCAAGGAACCGCCGAGAGGCGATGCGCCTGCCGCGGCTCCGGCAACGGCTCCAGCGACCAAGAAAGAGGACAAAGGCCCGCGCTCCGAGCGGCGTAGCTGACGATGCGGCCGGCATTGCCAGCACCGCGTATGGCCCGCTCGATTGCCGGCTTCCGATTGGCTAGTGCCGAGGACATCCCATGAACCTCTCCGAGTTCTGCATCCGCCGTCCGGTCATGACCATCCTGGTGATGGCCTCGCTGCTGCTCGCCGGTTTCTTCGGCTACCGCCAGCTGCCGATCGCGGCGATCCCGCGCATCGACGTGCCGACCATCCAGGTCTCGGCGCAGCTTCCCGGCGCCAGCCCCGACACCATGGCGGTCTCGGTCGCGGCCCCCCTCGAGCGCCAGTTCGCCACCATCGCCGGCGTCACCAACATCACCTCGAGCTCGACCGAGGGCTCGACGCAGATCACGCTGGAGTTCGACCTCAATCGCTCGATCGATGCTGCCGCCCTCGACGTGCAGTCGGCGATCTCGGTGGCGACCGGCCGCCTGCCGAGCGACCTCTCCGCGCCGCCGAGTTTCCGCAAGGTCAACCCGGCCGACACGCCGGTGATCTTCCTGGCACTCACCTCGACCGTCGCGCCCTCGCAGGAGATCAACGAGTTCGCCGACAAGGTGATGAGCCCGCGCCTGTCGATGCTGCCGGGCGTGGCGCAAGTGAACATCAATGGCGCCCAGAAGCGGGCCGTGCGCATCCGCTACGATCTCGATGCGCTCGCCGCCCGCGGCATCGCCATCGAGGAGCTGCGACAGGCCATCACCACGCTTGCAGCCGTCGGCCCGCTGGGCTCGATTCGCACCGAGCGCCAGATCTATATCCTGGAGACCAAGGGGGCCGAGCCGACCGCCGCCTACTTCCGTCCCGTCGTCATCGCGTGGCGCAACAACGCGCCCGTACGCCTGCAGGACGTCGCCCGCGTCGATGACTCGGTCGAGAACGAGGAGGCGCGCGCGGAGTTCAACGGCGTGCGCTCGATCATCGTCTCGGTGCAACGGCAGCCTGACGCCAACACGGTTCAAGTGACCGACGGCGTCAAAAAGCTGCTCGACGAGTTCCGGGCGGTGAAGCCGCCGACCATCGAGCTTGCCGTCTTGTCCGACCGGTCGGAATCGATCCGCCACTCGGTGCACGACGTGCAGCTGACCCTGGTCGGTACGGCGTTTCTCGTGGTGCTGGTGATCCTTGCGTTCCTTCGCACCTGGCGCGCGACCATCATTCCAGCGATCGCGCTGCCGCTGTCGATCGTCGGCACCTTCGCCGGCATGTCGATGTTCGGCTTCTCGCTCGACAACGTGACGCTGTTGGCGCTGACGCTGGCGCTGGGCTTTGTCGTCGACGACGCCATCGTCGTGCTCGAGAACATCATGCGCCACGTGGAAAAAGGCATGAAGCCGTTCGACGCCGCGATCAAAGGGGCGCGCGAGATCGGGTTCACGGTGCTCTCGATCACGCTCTCGCTCGTCGCCGTGTTCATTCCGATCCTGTTCATGGGCGGCATCGTCGGGCGCTTCTTCTTCTCGTTCGCGGTGACGATCTCGATCGCCATCCTGCTGTCGGGCTTCATCTCGCTGACGCTCACCCCCATGCTGTGCGCGCGCATGCTGCGCCACGAGACGGCCGAGGAGCACAGACAAGCGCCGTTGCTGTCGCGGATGTTCGAGGCGGGCTACAACGGGCTCGCCAAGGCCTATGAGGTGACGCTCGACTGGTCGCTCAAGGCGCGGCCGCTGATGCTGCTGATCACGCTCGGCACCATGGTCGCGACCTACTGGGCGTTCGGCGCCGTAAAGAAGGGCTTCCTGCCGACCGAGGACACGGGGATCATGATCGTGCGCACGGAGGCCGCACCCGACGTGTCGTTCCAGGCGATGCTCGAGCGCCAGCGGAACGTCGCCGAGCTGGTGCGCCAGGACCCCGATGTCGTCTATGTCAATTCCAACGTCGCCGCGGGCGGATTCAATCCGACGCTCAATCGCGGCACCATTTTCGTGCAGTTGAAGCCCCGCTCCGAGCGTGCAGGCCAGGCGGACATCACTGCGATCCAGAACCGGTTGCGCCAGCGTCTCGCCGCGGTGACCGGCATTCGCGCCTTCCCGCAAGCATTGCAGAACCTTCGCATTGGCAGCCGCGGCGGCGCATCGGCCTTCCAGTACACGCTGACCAGTGTCGATCAGGCCGAGCTCTACGAAGGCGCCGGCAAACTTCTCGCCGAGGTGCGACGCACGCCGGGCTTCGCCGACGTCACGACCGACCTGACGCTCGGCGCGCGACAGGTGCTGCTGACAGTGGATCGCGAAGCCTTGGCCCGCTACGGCGTGTCGATGGAGACCGTCCGCTCGACGCTGTACTCGGCGTTCGGCACGCGCAAGATTGCGACCGTGTTCACGCCGGCCAACGACTATGCGGTGATCCTCGAGGCAGACAGAACAAAGGTGCTCGACCCGACGATCCTCTCCAAGGTCACCGTGCGCGCCTCGTCGGGCCAACTCGTGCGGCTCGATCTGCTGGCCGCGGTGAAGCTCGGACCGGGACCGGTCTCGGTCGCACGTCAGAGCCAGCTGCCGGCTGTCACCATCACGTTCAATCTGGCGCCCGGCTTTACGCTCGGCGAGGCGGTGACCGCGATGGCAGCGGCTGAGCGGCAGGTGAGCTTGCCGAGTTCGATCCGCGGGCAGTTCGCCGGCACCGCGCAGGTGTTCCAGGACAGCTTCCGCGACCAGCCGATGCTGATCCTGGCCGCGATCCTGACGATCTACATCGTGCTCGGCATCCTTTACGAAAGCTTCGTTCACCCGATCACGATTCTCTCCGGCCTACCGTCGGCCAGCCTCGGCGCGCTGCTGATCCTGATCTGGTTCGACACCGAGCTGACCGTGATCGCGATGATCGGCATCATCCTGCTGATCGGCATCGTGAAGAAGAACGCGATCATGATGGTCGACTTTGCGATCGACCGGCGCGCCCAGGGCGGCGTTACCGCGGCCGAGGCGATCCGCGAGGCCTGCCTGCTGCGCTTCCGCCCGATCATGATGACCACGATGGCGGCGCTGTTTGGCACGCTGCCGATCGCGCTGGGCTGGGGCGCCGGCGCCGAGCTGCGCCAGCCGCTCGGTCTCGCCGTAGTCGGCGGCCTCGCGGTGTCGCAATTGCTGACGCTTTACATCACGCCCGCAATCTATCTGTGGCTGGAGGACATGACGACTTGGTTCCGCAACCGGCGCGAGCGCCAAGTTGCCGGCGAGGCCGTGCCGGCAACGCGTGCCGCCGAAGCCGCGGAGTAGAGGGCGCTGGGCGTCCAGCGGTCAACTCGCAAATTCGACCGCTGAGCGCGTTGGCAGGAGGGTGCCGCCACCCGGTCGGAGTGCCAGTCAGCGCTGGTGCGATGGAGCACGTGGCCAGAGCCGGCGAAGTCCGACAAACCACGACCGCCGAAGCTCGCCACTGTCGGGCTTCGCGAAAGCAGGCGCTGGTGCGCGCCCCCAAGGTTCAGGGCCCGCTCACTCAGACAGACCTATGGTCGATGGGGATGACGCCATGCAGTCTCCCGGGTGTCAGCACAGCAAGCATTGTCTCGACCGCGAACATGCCGATATGCTGGCCCCTGCTGTTGCCGTCGAGGGAGTGTTCCATGCTGTCGCGTCTTGCTGCCGCCGTTGGTCTCACACTTGCCATGACGGGGGCGGCGAGCGCGGCCTGGCCCGAGCGTCCCGTCAAGCTGATCGTGCCCTATCCGGCGGGCGGCGCCGCCGATCTTCCCGCCCGCACCATGGCGGAAGGGCTGCAGCGCAAGTTCAACACGCCGTTCGTGGTCGAGAACCGTGCGGGCGCCGCCGGCCAGATCGGCACCGAGCAGGTCGTGCGCGCATCGCCCGACGGCTACACCATCCTGTGCGGGCCCAACGCGCCGTTCGTGCTGCTGCCGCTGCTGCGCAAGATCAACTACAAGACCGAGGATCTGGTGCCGATCGCGCCCTACGGCGAGTTGATCTATGCATTCGGCGTTCTGAAATCGATGCCGGTGAACAATCTCAAGGAGCTGCAGGCCTACGGACGGACCAATCCCGGCAAACTGTCGTTCTCCTCGCCGGGCGCGGGCTCGGCGACGCATCTGCGCGGCGTGGCCTTCAATCAGCTGGCTGGCGTTGAGATAATCCACATCCCCTATCGCACCGGCGCGGAGGCCTTGCCCGATCTCCTGGAAGGGCGGCTCAGCATGATGCTCGACAATATCTTCCTGCCGCAGGTCCGCATTGGTAACGTGAAGATGCTGGGCGTTCTGAGCTCCCGCCGGCATCCGGAATTCCCTGATGTGCAAACTTTCGCCGAGCAGGGTTTCGCCATCGAACTCCCCGTTTGGGGCGGTTTCCTGGCACCCGTCGGCACGCCGCAAGCGATTATCGAGGTGCTGGCGAAGGCGGTGAACGAGCTCAACGCCGACCCGGTCATCGTCGATCGCATGCTCAAGATCGGCTGGGTATCCTATGTCGCGACGCAAGCAGACCTTGCCAAGCAGGTGGCGTCGGAGATCGCCGCCTACCGCACCTGGGTGCAGAAGACCAACTTCAAGCTCGATCCGTAAGGCTCAAGCGTTACTTTTGTTCTTTGTCGCCCGCATCGGCTAGCCCCTTGCGCCAGTCCCGGCGCCGCGCGAGCAGCGTCACCGCCGAGTGGGCGAGCAGCAACGCGGCCACTACCAGCAGCGTGGCCGCGATCGGGCGCTTCAAGAAGATCGTCCAGTCGCCGCTCGACATGGTAAGCGACTGGCGCAGCGACAACTCCAACGTCGGCGCGATGACGAGGCCGAGCACCAGGGGCGCTGGATCGAGATCGGCCTTGCGCAGGAGATATCCGACGACCCCCATGATCAGCATGATCCACACGTCGATGATCGAGTGGCTCACCTCGTAGACGCCGACGATGCAGAACATCACGATCAACGGGTAGAGATAACGGTAGGGGATGCGCAGAACGGCGACGAACAGGCCAACCAGCGGCAGGTTCAGCAACAGCAGCATAACGTTGCCGACGTACATCGACGCGATGAAACCCCAGAACACCTTGGGGTGATCGGTGACCAGCGTCGGCCCGGCTGGCACGCCGTGGATGAGCAGTGCCGCCATCAGCACGGCGGTGACGGGTCCCGTCGGCAGGCCGAGCGCCAGCATCGGCACGAACGCGCCGGTGGACGCCGCATTGTTGGCGGCTTCCGGGCCTGCGACGCCAGCGACCGCGCCCCGGCCGAACTCTTCGGGGCGCTTCGACAGACGCTTCTCGAGCGCATACGAAATGAAGCTCGAGATGATGTGCGCCGAGCCCGGTACGATGCCGACGATGAAGCCCAGAACCGAGCCCCGCGCGATCGGCGCCGAGGCCTCGCGCCACTCCTGGCGCGTCGGCATCAGATCGGCAAAGCGCGGCGAGACCACCGGGGCCGTCATCTGGCGGCTCGCCGTCGCCAGGATCTCGCCGAGGCCGAACAATCCGACTGCCACCGGCACGATGCCGATGCCGTCGCCGAGTTCCTTGATGTCGAAGGCGTAGCGGAAATGCCCGCTCATGGTATCGATGCCGATGCAGCCGAGCAGCAGGCCGACCGACGCCATCAGTAGCGTCCGCGCCAACGAGGTGGTCGACATGTACGCCAGGAACACGAGACCCAGCAGCAGCAGCGCGGTGTATTCGGGCGGACCAAAGCGCAGCGCCAGCGTGGCGAGCGGCGGCGCCACCAGCGTCAAGGCCAGCACGGACAGCGTGCCGGCGACGAACGAGCCGACCGCGGCGATGGCGAGCGCGGCGCCGGCGCGGCCCCTCTGCGCCATCGCATAGCCGTCGATGCAGGTCATCACGGACGACGCTTCGCCCGGGATGCGCATCAGGATCGAGGTGGTGGAGCCGCCGTACTGCGAGCCGTAGTAGATGCCGGCAAGCAGCACGATCGCCTTGGTCGCATCGAGGCCGAAGGTCGCCGGCAGCAAGATCGAGATGCCAGCGAGCGGCCCGACGCCGGGGAGCATGCCGACCAGCGTGCCGACGAGGCAGCCGATGAAGGCGTAGAGCAGCACGTCTGGCTGCAGCGCGACGGAAAAGCCGAGCATCAGGCTGTGTAGGGTTTCCAAGCGACACTCCTCAGAAACCGAATGGGCCGATGGGCAGCGGCGCCTTCAGCAGCTTGCCGAGCACGAGCTTGACGAGGCTCACGACGAAGCCCGCATAAACGAGCGCGCGCCAAGCCTCGATGCGCTCTCGCAACAGAAGCCCGACGAGCAGCAACAGCATCGTGATGACGAAGCCCAGCCACTCGTAGACGAGCAGTGCGAGCGCGGCGGCGATCACCACCGGCAGCGCATGCCGCAAATCCTCGAAGTGCGTCTCGGCGGCCGGCGGGCTGCTCCGCGCCGAAACAATGAGCGCGATCGAGAACGCGGCGACCAGCGCAATGGCGAGCATGGGCACGAGTCCGGGCCCGGGCGAGCCGAGCGTTCCGACAGGCAGGTCGCCCGACAGCGCCAGCGCCCCGCCCGCCAGCAGGAGCAGCACGCCGCCGACGATTTGGTCGCGATGGAGCGTCATGGGGCGCACCGATCCAGCTCTGCAGCTTTGATCTTGCGGCGTCGCCACAACCGGGCGTCATCCCGGCGCTGCGCCGGGATGATGGGAGTGGGTGGTGCCATGCAATTGCGCAGATGATCGGACGGCGTCATGGCAGCGACCACTGCTTGAGGAACGACCAGACCTCGACTGAGGTTTCGAAATCGGCGCTTCGGCGGCCATTCTTTGCGAGATCTTCGGGCGATTGCGGCGACAGCGATGGCAGCGTGTGGCCGCCGCCTTCGATACGAAAGAACCGCAAGTGGACACCCGGATGCGTTCCATCGCAGGAGTTGAGGTCGATCCGCGACCAGTTGGTCGCTCGCGGCTCCTTCGGATCCTGTGGACGTGCGACGAGTTGTGCTCGGCAGCCGTGCCGCTTGCGCCAGAACTCCAGTGTCTCGGGGACAGAGGCCAAGCGGTGGCCGGTGGGCGTGATCATGCCGTCGTAAGGCATGATGCGGTCGGCGGTGCCGGCGACGAACACGGCGGGCACGGCGCGTGCCGGCTTGCAGGCCGCCATCTGCGCTTCGCTCATGTTGGCGATGAGAACCGCCGCAGCGGCAAGGCGGTCGGAGGTCAGACACATCAATCCGTAGGTGAGCAGCCCGCCATTGGATGCGCCGGACACATAGATGCGGTTGCGATCGGCAATCCTCTCGGAAACCAGCCGCTCGATCAGGGTCACAACGAAGCCGACGTCGTCGGCGGGTTGTCGGGACCGATCAGGCAACAGGTCGAGCGAGCCGTCCTTGCCCGGAATGGTGAGCGTGTCGGCAGGTTGCTCCGGATAGTCCCATCGCCCATTGACACCTGCCGGATAGGCGACGACGAACTCCTCTCGAGCAGCCAGCACGTCGAGCAGCCGGGAGGCGCGGTGCGGCTCCTCCGGCGATCGCCGCCCGTGCAGCACGATCAGCAGCGGCTTTGGCGCCTCCTTCGCGGCGTCGGCGTTGGAGACGATCACTGCGCGCTTGACGCCCTGGTGCTCGATCTCGCGCGAGGTTTGCGCCGCGACTGGGCTGGACAGTGCAGCAAGGAGCCCTGCCGTAACGAGGATGTCGCGAGCGCGCCAACCCATCTCGCTCACACCTTGCCGATGAGGCGCACGGCCTCCTCGACGCGTCGGGCGTCGGTGTCCCAGAAGGCCTTGAACTCGGGCTGGTCGAGGAACGCGATCTCGTCGCCGACGTTGTTGATCGCCTGCACGAACGCCGGTGCTGCAACGGCAGCCTTTGTCTCGGTGCGCCACTTGTCGATGATCGGCTGCGGCGTGCCCTTCGGTGCGAACAGGCCGCACCACAGGTAGAACTCGACGTCGAAGCCGCTCTCCTTCAGCGTCGGGACATCGGGGTGGGAGGCGAGCCGCTTGCCCGAGAGGCACGCGAGGATGCGCGCCTTGCCGCCTTTCACCTGTGCCGCCGCCGACGCCACCGACGACATCGCGACCTGCGCGTTGTTGCCGATCAGCGCCGTGATCGAGGGGCCGCCGCCCTGCGTCGGCAGATGCTTCATCTGAATGCCGGCGGACTTCAAGAACATCGCCATCGGCACATGCAGCGCGCCGTGCAGGCCCGATGACGAGAAGATCAGATCGTTGGGCCGCTTCTTGGCGTCGTCGACGAGATCCTTCAGCGTCTTGTAGGGCTGCTGGTCGTTGGTGATGAGCACCATCGGACCGGCGGTCAGGCGCACGATCGGAACGAAGTCCTCGCGCGTGAACTTGACCGGCCGGCCGTACAGCCTGTCGACCTCGGGGAAGCCGGCGAGCGAGACGAGGTGGATCAGCAGCGTGTAGCCGTCGGGCTTGGCGGCAGCTCCAAACTGCGCCCCGACCTGGCCGGCCGCTCCTGCCTTGGTTTCGATGACGACGGGCTGCTTCATCAGCGGCTCGAGCACGGCGGCGAGCGGGCGGCCGACGAGGTCGGCGGTGCCGCCGGGCGGAAACGGGTTGATAAGCGTGACGGCGCGCGAAGGATAGGCATCCTGCGCGCGGCTCGAGCCCGGCGCCATACTCGCCAGCGCCGCCGCACTTGCCAGCACGGTTCGCCTGTCGATTCTGTGCATTGGTATCCTCCCAAGTTGCGGCGCGGCTCTTGTCGGCCTGACCAGACGACCTTATCAGGCGGGCTGGCCGCCATGCGAGGGGCGTTTTGCTGCCGGAGCCGGCTGCAACGCTATGCGCGGGAGGCCGTGATCGCGGCAAGGCCGAGCACCACGCCCGCGAGCATATCCCAGCCCGACGTGTGGCCGATGGCGTCGATCGCCTCGACGCAGGCGGGCAGCGAGGCGTGATCATTGCCGAGAAGTGCGTGGATCATCGCGGCGATCGCTTCGCCGGGAATTCCGTCAATAGCGGCCTCGAGGAACGCCGACGACAACGCCGTGGTGCGATCGGCGGGCGCGCTACGCACCATCACGGCCAGCGCATCGGCTGCACCGGTCGCGCCGGCCGCCCGCAGCGACACAAGTAGACCCGCAAGTACGTCGTCACCGGCCGGCGTCAATCCGGGCCCCAGCCCCATGAGCTCATGAACCGCCTCGCGTGCCACACACGCGAGACCGGCGTCGCGCTTCGCCGGAGATGGTTCGAGTTCGGAGGCGAGCCAGTCCGACAAGGTCGCCGTGTGTAGCAGCGCGGCCCGCCCCGCTGCCCCGGCCAATCCCGGCGCACCGTCACCGCCAAACGCGACGCCAGCGAGCCCGTCGCGGGGCATGTTCGGGGCGGCAAGAGCCGCGAGTGCTTCGAGTGTCCAGCGCAGCTTGTCCGGTGACCACGTCGCAGGCCAGGGCAATGGCGACCAGACATGTGCAGCAGCGTAGGAGAACGTTGGGCCACCGTCGATCGCCAGCACGCCGCCCATGCAGCGACACGCGCGATCTTCGACTATGCCTTGATCTCGCCAGCGCGTATGCGGCGGCTCGGCCGTGATCGCATTCAGCGGCCCGTTGCCGAGCGCCGGCCCGCCGACGCAGACGACGTGGCCGTCGAGCACCACGTGGAAGCTCTGCTCGAAGACGCAGACGACGGCGCCCCGCGCCCCCTCCACCAGCGCACGCCGCGCATGCAGACCGATCGTTGTCAAGGTCAGGATTGCGGTCATGATCCGACCGCCCGCTAGCGCGCCACGCTGGCGAAGGCGAGCCGGGCTGCGGCTGCATTGCTCGGCGCGACGATGACGCCGGCCCGCTCGAGCGTCGCGATCTGTCCGGCGAGGTCCTGGGCGTCCCCCGCAGTTCCCGTCACCGCCGCGACGATGTGGGGTCCGTTGGCCGGCCTTCCGCCGAGCTTGGCTGCGAGGTGGCCTGCCGGATCCATATGTCCGCCGGTACCGAGCACGATGTCGATCAGCACCACGCCGACGTCTGGCTCTGCCAGCGCCTCCGCGACCGGCGCATCGCGCACGGCCGGCTCGATCATCGGATGTGCACG
The DNA here is from genome assembly GCA_031418955.1 of Hyphomicrobiales bacterium. Lineage (GTDB taxonomy): Bacteria > Pseudomonadota > Alphaproteobacteria > Rhizobiales > Hyphomicrobiaceae. The sequence goes on from JANOJW010000170.1 coordinate 11,209, forward strand.
CCCGCGCGTGTAGACGTCGTCGCCGAGATCGATCAGCCGATGCGCTGCGGCTCCCGCCGCATCGAGCGCGCGGGCTCCCGGCACCGGCACGTTGGACGCGACGACGACCTCCCGCCCGAGCCCGAGCGCGACGATCTGAGCCTCCGCGCAGAGCGTGCCGCCGGCGAACAGTCCGCGTACGAACCGGCCCCCGTTCCTCGGTGGCCCAAGCGCGGGCGGAGCTGCCGCGACCGGCTGGCCGAGTGCGTCGGCGGCGGCGGCCTCCAGGGTCGCAACGGCGCACGCGTTGGCCGGCACCGCGAGACCCCTCGCGCCAAGGAAGCAGACGGTGAACCGCTTCGAGGAGCGCGACACGCGATCGAGCACCACACGCGCCACGTCATCAGCCGGCGGCTTCGACACGATCACGATGTAGCGCGTGGCTGCATCCGCATCGAGCAGGTCGATCGCCATCAGCGTGGTGATGCCGCCGACCTCGGCCTTCAGATCGCGCCCACCGGTACCAAGCGCATGACTGATGCCGCGGCCCGCACGCGCGATCAGGCAGGACACTTCCTGAATGCCGGTCCCCGACGCGCCAACGATGCCGATGTCGCCGCGCGGCACGCTGTTGGCAAATCCCAGCGGCACGCCGGCGATGATCGCCGTGCCACAGTCGGGCCCCATGACCAGCAGTCCTTGGGCTCGCGCCTCACGCTTCAGCGCGATCTCGTCGGCGAGGGCTACGTTGTCGGAGAAGATCATCGCGTTGAGCCCGCGCGCCAAGGCCTTGTGCGCCTCCGCGGCCGCGAAATCGCCCGGCACCGAGATCAGCGCCAGCGTCGCGCCGGGCAGCGCCGCGTGCGCCGTCCGCAGCGTGCGCGGCTGCCAGGCGATGCCGGTATCGGTCGTCACGCGCTGGCTGGCGGCGATCGCCAACGCGACTTCTGCGAGCGCCGCGTCGGCCGCCGCCGCCGTTTGCGCCTTGACGGCAATGATCAGATCGCCGGGGCCGGCGGCTGCCCCTTCGGGTCCAAGCACGCCTGCGTCGGCCAGCAGCTCGCGGTTGGAGGGCGTGCCGATCATCAGGCCTGCTTCGATAACGCCCGGGATCGCCTTGACCCGCGCGGCAATGCGCATCAGCGCGACCGAATCGAAATAGGCGCCCCGGCGCACACGATTGACGATCACGCTCATTGCGTTGCGCGGGCCGTGAGGCCGCCTCCCGTACCGGTCGTCAAGGCCGCGCGGGGGCGGGCGAGCAGCAACCGTTGATGTGCAAGCCGCTCGATGACGCCAGCGTCATGGCTGACCAACACGACGCAGCGCCCGGCGAGGCATTCAAAGCGGATCAGCTCTTCGATCAGCGCCGCATTCGCTGCGTCGAGCGATGCTGTCGGCTCGTCGAACAGCAGCACGCGCGGCTCGTCGGCAAGCGCCCGGATGAAGGCGAGCCGCAACCGCTCCCCGGTCGAGAGTTCGGATAGCTGCGCCGTCAGGTGCCGGGCCTCGAGTCCCAACGCCGCAACGAGGCGTTCCAGACGCGGCCCGGACGGCATGTGTTCACCCGCCGTTGGCGCCCACCAGCCGGGCTCGGCTGCCACAAAGCGCACGTGGCGGCGCCACTGGGTGCCTCGCATCTCGCGCCGCTCGGCGCCGTCGAGGAACACGTAGCCCGCGACGGGATCGAGATCGGCGATGGCGCGCAGCAGCCGGGTCTTGCCCGCGCCCGACGGCCCCTCGACGGCCAGGCACTCGCCGTCCGGCACCGAAAACGACAGCGGCGGCTGTACGACAGTCTCGAGTTGATCGACGCGGAGCACGGGCGCGCTAAGGTCCGGAGCTTGAGGGGCCAATTCTGGGAGGCGACGCGCGCTTCTAGCAGGCGTCAGGCGGCGAGGCTATCTGGGATGGCGCGATAAATCTCGGGGTCGGCGGTCCGCTCTGCGCTGGGGACATGCGGCCCAGCCGGCGAGGCGATGTCAAAGCGCTGGTCACGCGCGCTCGGCCCGTCCTAGGATGCGGCTCGGCGGCGGCCCCGTCTCGTCTCCTCGAGGCGCACGCGAGCAGTCAACACCCAGAGAGGAAACCCCATGGCCATCGGCTCCGACATCGTCGCGAAAGCCCTGAAACACGAGGGCGTCAAAGACTTCTTCTACATCATGGGTGGTCCCATGCTGGCGGTTGAGAAGGCGGCCCTCAACATCGGCCTGCGGGGCATCGACGTGCGGCATGAGCAGGCGGCCGCCTTCGCCGGCTTTGCCTATTCCCGCCTGCTCAACAAGATCGGCGTGTGCATGGCCGCGTCCGGCCCGGCGACCACCAACCTCGTCACTGGCGTCGCGCACGCCTGGGCCGACTGCACGCCGATCCTGGCGCTCGGCGGCGCCGCCCCGGTCTCGACCTGGCATCGCGGCGCCTTCCAGGACACGGACCAGCTCGCCTTGTTCAAGCCGATCACCAAGTGGTGCGACCGCGTGCACAACCCGCGCCGGATCCCGGAGTTGGTCAACCTCGCCATCGCGCAGGCGATGACCGGCCGCGTCGGCCCCGTCTATCTCGATCTCCCCGGCGATGTCCTCTATCAGGAGGTCGACGAGTCAAAGCTCGAGTGGCCCGATCCCTTCGATTATTCCAAGCGGGCGCGCCCGGCGATGAATACTGCCGACGTCAAGGCGATCGTCGACCTGCTGGCCAAGGCGAAGCAGCCGGTTCTGGTCACCGGCTCGGGCGTGCAGTGGTCGGAAGCCGACAAGGAAATGCTTGCGTTCGTTGAAGCGGCGGGCGTGCCGTTCTACACCACCCCGCAGGGCCGCGGCGTCATCCCCGAGGATCACAAGTACTGCTATTTGACCTCGCGGGCGGCTGCCTTCAAGGACGCCGACCTCATCCTCGTCATCGGCACGCGCATGAACTACGTGATCGGCAACGCGGCGCCGCCGCGCTGGAATGCGTCCGCCAAGATCGTTCGTATCGACATCGACCCGACCGAGATCTCCACAGCACCGCGCCGCCTCGACGTGGGCGTCATCGCCGATGCGAAGATCGCGTTCACGCAGTTGACCGACGCGATCAAGGGCCGGGTGACGCCCGCCTCCTACGAGGTCTGGCGTGAGCGGCTGCGGTCGCGCAACGTCCAGAAGTCGGCGGAAGCCGAGCAGACGATGTCGAACAACCAGTCGCCGATCCATCCGCTGCGGCTGTGCAAGGAGGTGCGCGACTTCATCGACCGCGACGCGATCCTGTGCGTCGACGGGCAGGAGACGCTGAACTTCGCCCGGCAGGCGATCCCGCAGTTCGCGGCCCGCCAGCGCATCAACTCGGGCGCCTACGGCACCATGGGCGTCGGCATGCCGTTCGGCCTCGGCGCGAAAGCCGCCTGCCCCGACAAGCAGGTCGTCGTGCTGCATGGCGACGGGTCGTGGGGCATGAACTCGATGGAGTTCGACACCGTCATGCGCCACAACCTGCCCGTTCTCGTCATCATCAGCCAGAACGGCGGTTGGACCGGTGATCCCGATCGCGACGATCCGGTGAAGTCGAAGCCGGGGCGCAACCTCGGCTATCCCCGCTACGACAAGTTCGCGGAGTGCTTCGGCGGCCACGGCGAGTACGTCGAGAAGCCCGAGGACATTCGTCCCGCCCTCGAGCGCGCCAACAAGGCGGTGAAGTCCGGCAAGTCGGCGATCGTGTGCGTGGTGACCGACTGGAAGGCGCGCGCCACGACGACTGCGTTCACGCGCTATTCGACGTGAGGCCGTGAAGTGGGGTCAGACCCTCGGGGCTGACCCCGTTCGCCCAGTTCGAGCGGAAGTGCCGTGGACGCCACTCCTTGTTCTGGTGATCGCGTGGCTCGCATTTCGAGAGCTGCGAGAAACACGCCCAATCGCTGGATTCGAGGAGCGCTCGATGAAGTTTCGAAGCATTTTCTCGATCGATCGCAGGAGTCCACCGAAATCGAAGTTCGCCCATAGATGGCTCGACAATCATGCCCACCCACTCTCGCATCACAATCGATCCTGCCATCCTCGTCGGCAAGCCTGTCGTGGCAGGCACCCGCCTCTCGGTCGAGTTCATCATCGGGCTGCTCGCTGACGGCTGGGGCGAGGCGGACATCCTGCGCAACTATCCGGGCCTGACACGCGAGGACATCGCCGCCTGCCTCGGCTACGCGCGCGACCTGCTCGCATCGGAGCGCGTGTATCCAAGTGCGGCTTGAGGTCAGTGGTTCGAAATGCGTTTCCTCGCCAATGCCGCCTCCCGACAAAGTCGGGTATGTGCTGACGGCACGCATCGGCGAGCGCACAGACTGGGCGGGACATTTCGCGGTTATCGAGCCGGGTCGTATCCGTTTCCGACAGCTTCCCTGATGTTAAGGTGCTCGATTTCGCCCGCCAGACGATCCTGCAGTTCGCGGCCCGCCGGCGCATCAATTCGGGCACCGTCGGCGCCATGGTCGTCGGCGTGAATCAAATCACAACAGTGAGATGCAAGTAGGCGAGACAGGCTCTTATCTCTCCACGTACCACCGCGTGGGCTTCAGCTCCGGGTCGTCGAGCGCCTGCAGCGCCGCGCGATGCGTCGCGATGTCATCGGCGAGGAGACGCGTGCACAATGCCTGCGACAATCGTTCGACGCCGGTGCGCAAGCCGGGAATGTCTCCGGCCAGTGCTGCGTGCGAGAGCGTCACGCCCCAGTTGAAGAGATGGAGACGCGCGAGGCTTTGGCCATTGCCGGCGGCGCGCGCGATCAGCTCGAAGCCAGGCCCGAGATAGGGAAATCTCGCGCATTCGGGATGCGCCTCGGCCTCTCCGGCCGAAACGCGGTCGCGCCAGAGCAGAACCTCGCCGGCCAACGGCGCGAGTTCCGGCCGCGCCAGGATGTCGACATCAAAGCCTGTGCCAAGGATCACGGCGTCGTAGCGCTCGGTGCCCTCCGGCGTCACCACCGTGACTCCGGTCTCGTCGGGAACGACATCACGCCACGATACGCCGAAGCGGATGTCGAAGCCCGCATGCGCGTCGCAACGCTGCACCGACTCCCACGGTGGCGGCACCTGCTCGGCGAAGGCGTACGTGAAGAAATCCCAGCGCGTCGCATCATCGAGCGCATAAAAGCCCTTCATGAAACCCGGAAAACTCATCCACTTCGGTTTGTTGACTTGGGGCAGATGCGGGCGGCGGACCGCCAGCGTCACCCGCGCGCCGGCTTCGAGCGCCTCCGCCGCACAGTCGAACGCCGAGGCGCCCGCACCGAGCACGGCGATGTGCCGGCCCGCAAACGCCGCGACATCGATCGCGTCGGAGGAATGGAACACGCGGCCCCGCGCTTCCGATGCGAGCCCCGGAAACGACGGCTGGCGCGGTCCCCCCGCGCCGTCCCGCCCGGTCGCCAGTACGACGTGACGGGCGAACGCGATCTCGTCGCGGCCGTCTGAGCGCAGAACTGCCCGAACGCCGTTCGGACCAGATTCCAGCGCGCGCACCTCGACGCCGTTCTCGACGGCCAAGCCTGCGCAATCGCGCACGAACAGCAGATAGTCGCGCCAATCGAGCCGGCCTGGCTTGTGCAGCCGCTGCCAGCCGTCGGCGCCGTGCTGCGCCTCGAACCAGGCGCGGAACGTCAGCGACGGCACGCCGAGATCGGGGCCGGTCAGGTGCTTGGGCGAGCGCAGGATCTGCATGCGCGCGTAGGTGCCCCAGGGTCCTTCGGCGCCGCGTTCCGCGCGATCGATCACGCGAATGTTGCGGATGCCGTCGCGCATCAGGGCGAAGGCGACGGTCTGCCCGCATAGGCCACCGCCCACCACCAGCACGTCGAGCATGGGACGCGCGTCGGGACCTGCGCGGGGCGGCACCCAGTTCGCCGCCGGAACGCACAGCCGCTCCAGATCCCGCCGTGCCTCCGCGGCCAGCGTTGCCAACGCCGCCTCGTCGCGCGTCGTCTTCACGCCGGACCAGATGTCGGCCATGCTGATAACCCGTTTGCCTCAGGTGCCCGATGATCGCGCTCGACTGTTACTACAGCCTGTCCTCGCCCTGGGCCTATTTCGCCGGGCCGCGACTGCAGGACATCGTGCGCCGCCACCACGCGCGCCTCACCTTCAAGCCCTATGATTTCCAAGCCATCGTGCCCCGCACCGGCGGTGTGCCGTTGCGCACGCGCCCCGAGCCCCGGCGCCGCTATCACGAGACCGAACTCACGCGCTGGAGCGCCTATCTCGGCATGCCGCTGGTCCTCAAACCGCGGCACTATCCGTGGACGGTGACAGATCCCGACTGGAACAAGTATGCGGGCTGGACGGTGATCGCGGCCCAGTTGGGGGGCCAAGATGCGCAGGCGCTCTCGCATGCGCTGTTGCGCGCGTTGTGGGCGCAGGAGCGTGACACCGCCGACGCCGCGGTCCGGCGCGTCATCGCCGACGAGAACGGCTACGACGGCGCGCGTCTCGTCGGGCTCGAGAGGAGCGTGCCGGTGCAGGAGGCCTACCGGCTTTATACCGCGGAAGCCGAGGCGTTGGGCGTGTTCGGCGCCCCGACGTTTGTCGTCGGCGGCGAGGTGTTCTGGGGTCAGGACCGGCTCGATTTCGTCGACCGGGCGCTGGCGCTGCGTGCGTGACGCGAGGGTTGACCCAAGGGTCTGACCTCATCACTCAGAACTTGAACGTGACGCCCGCGCGGATGGTATGGAAGTCCGGGTCGTAGACGCTGGTGCCTGTCCCGTGCACGACGCGCTCGGAGCCCAGGTCGGTGTAGATGTACTCGAGCCGCAGCGCCATGTTCGGGTTGAGCAGCATCTCTCCGCCCGCGCCGACCTGGTAGCCAAAGAACGTCTCCGACTGCGCCTGCGTGCCTTGCAGACGAAAATCCATGTGCGCCCAGGCAAGACCTGCCGTGCCGTAAAGCATCAGCGAGGGTGTGGCGAGGAAGCCGAGACGTCCGCGCATCGAACCGATGGCATTGAGATCGGTCTGCAGGACGCCGGCCGGTGTCGCGACATTCGATCTCATCCAGCCGGTGCCGAGATCGGCTTCGAGGCCGATGACGAGTGCTCCTTGCTGCCAGTTGTAGCCGGCAAGTACCGTGGCGAGCGCGCCGTCCTGGTCGAAGGGGATTGCACCGATGGCGCCCGTCGCGCGGCCTTCACCGAAGCCATAGCCGAGCGTGCCACCGACGTAGAAGCCGGTCCACCGCTCGATCAGGCGCGGCTCGTAGGGCAGCGAGAAGTCGGCGGGCGGGCGCACGGGCCGACCGCCCAGATCCGCGGCGGTTGCAGTGCCTGTCCCGCCGCTGCCGGCGAACAGCGCGATGCCGGCAAGGCCCGCGAAGATGAAGCGGCGCATGGGAGTGCTCCCCGATGGTTGTCGATCACTCGTCTTGGTCGCGGGTAGCAATCGAGTTCGGCGAAAACGGGAGGTGAATGGGGCGGGCACGCGACCATATCGGGGCAGACGATAGGCTCGAGTAGATGTGCTCGAGTTGTGCGCAGGTTGTGCTCGGGGCGGGTGACATACCATCCGAGCAAAAAGGTGACTCGGCGGGATGTTAGGCCGGTGTCAGGGCTGCCGGTTCAGCCCCGCGTGGGCGGGGAACTGGGTTGGCACCCGTGAGGTCGGCCATCACGAGGCGGTTCGGCCCGTCGTGGGCGCGGATTCCGGCGAAAGCGGACAGGCATTCCGATCGATCGCGGACAGCGGCGCCCGTCGACGGCTTGATGTTTTCCTGGTCGACCTGATCGCCACGAACGCCGACGAGGTCGTGGCCGCGTTGGCAGAACTGCGCGCGCAACCGCTGGAGGGCATGCCGGTTGCCTGATGACAGGGAATGCCGCATAGCCTCTCTCCGGATCCGTAAACGATTTCCGGTACCGGAGCCCGCAATGAAGATCACCCATATTCGCCAGGCCTCCGCCTCGATCGCGTCGGAGATCCGCAACGCCTACGTCAACTTCTCGACCATGACGATCAGCGTCATCGCGGTCGAGACTGACGTCGTGCGCGAGGGCCGCCCCGTGATCGGCTACGGCTTCACCTCGAATGGCCGCTATGCGCAGGGCGGCATCCTCGCCGAGCGGTTCATTCCGCGCGTGATGGCAGCCGATCCGAAATCACTGATCGACGAGAAGACCGACAACCTCGATCCCGTAGCCATCTGGCGCGCGTTCATGTCGAATGAGAAACCGGGCGGCCACGGCGATCGCGCGCACGCTGCCGGCGGGCTCGACATGGCGGTGTGGGACGCGGTGGCCAAGATCGCGGGCAAGCCACTCTGGACGCTGCTTTCGGAGCGCTACAACGGGGCTAAGTCGGACGCCAAGATCCTCGTTTATCCGGGCGGCGGCTACTACTACCCGGGCAAGGAGATCGAGGGCCTGCAGGCCGAGATGCGCACGTATCAGGAGCAGGGCTACAAGGTCGTGAAGATGAAGGTCGGCGGCGCCGATCTCGCGACCGATGTGAAACGCATCGAGGCGGTGCTCGGCATCGTCGGGCGGGGCGAGAACCTCGCCGTCGACGCTAACGGTCGCTTCGACTTGAAGACCGCGGTCGCATTCGGCCGCGCCGTCGAGCCCTACAAGCTGTTCTGGTACGAAGAGCCGGGCGATCCGCTCGACTACCACTTGAACGCCGAACTCGCGAAGACGTATCCGCACGCGCTGGCGACCGGCGAGAACCTGTTCTCGGCGATCGACGGACAGAACCTCATCCGCTACGGCGGCATGCGGGCCGACCGCGACTGGATCCAGCTCGACCCCGCACTCGCCTACGGCCTCACCGAGTACCTCCGCTTCCTTGGCGTATGCGACGAGATGAAATGGCCGCGCCGCAAGCTGATCCCGCATGGCGGCCACCAGTTGGCCCTCAACATGGCGGCGGGCCTGGGCATGGGCGGATCGGAGAGTTACCCCGGTGTGTTCCAGCCCTACGGCGGCTTTGCCGACGACATCCCCGTGGTCGACGGCTACACGACGCTGCACCAGACGCCGGGCATCGGCATGGAGCTGAAGCGCACCATGTTCGCCCAGATGCGCCGCCTGCTCGGCTACACCTGAGCAACTGCACGGCACGAGCCCGATTGCTCCGTGCTCAGCCGCCGCTCTTCAGCCGCTGTTCTGGGCGCTGCGCCGGAAGGCTTCCACCCCGCGCTTCACCGCATCGTCCCAGCGGTCGTCGATCGAACCTTGGTAGTGGCCGGACTTCTGCAGCTCGCGCTTCAGCTCGATGCGCGTGTTGCGGTTCCAATTGGCCATCGTGCCGGCGAGTTCCTTGATCGGCTGCTCGTGCTGGATGCGCACGCCCCGCAGCAGCATCTGCGCGGCCCGTACGTAGTCGACTGGGCCGCCGTTGCCGTTGTCGAGGGCGAGAGCCAGGTTCCAGATACCGCTGTCCTTGTTGGCGCCAGCGGACTTCTCGTACCACTCGCGGGCCTTGGCGAGATCCTTCGGCACACCCAATCCGTTCTGATAGAGCCAGCCGAGCTGGTTCATGGCAGCGCCGCCACCAGTCGCCGCCGACCGTTCGTACCACTCCTTGGCACGCGCATAGTCCTGCGGCACGCCGAGGCCGTTCTGATAGAGCCAGCCGAGCTGACTCATCGCCGTGGCGTTACCGGCGGCCGCACCCTTCTCGTACCACTCGCGCGCTTTCACATAATCCTGAGCGACGCCCTGGCCGTTCTGCAACAGCCAGCCCATCTGATTCATGGCCGCCGAATCGCCGCCCGCGGCCGCCCGCTCGTACCACTCGCGCGCCCGCACGAAATCGCGCGATACACCCTGCCCGTTCTCATAGAGCGAGGCGAGATTGTACATGCCGGTCGCGTTGCCCGCGTTGGCCGCCTTTTCGTACCAGTCCCGCGCCTTCGCCAGATCCTTCCCGGTGCCTAGGCCGTTCTGGAACAGCCAGCCGAGCTGGTTCATGCTGGAACCGTTGCCGTTGGTGGCGGCCCGCTCGTACCATTCGCGCGCCTTCACGTAGTCGCGCGGCATGCCCAGGCCGTTCTGGTAGAGCCAGCCGAGCTGGTTCATGCCAGACGCGCTGCCGGCATTGGCCGCCTTCTCGTACCACTCGCGGGCCTTGACGTAGTCGACGGTGAGACCGAGGCCATGCTGATAGAGCCAGCCCAACTGGCTCATCGCCGAGTTGTCGCCGAGCTCGGCGGCCCGCTCGTACCACTCGCGTGCCTTGACGTTGTCGAGCGCGACTCCGCGGCCGTGCTGATAGGCGGTGCCCAGATTGTACATGCCGACAGCGTTGCCGGCAGTGGCCGCGCGCTGGTACCACTCCACCGAGCGCGCCAGATCGCGCGGCACGCCGAGCCCGTTCTGGAACAGCCAGCCCATCTGGTTCAGCGCGGTCGGGTGCCCGGCGGCGGCGGCCTTCTCGTACCATTCGCGCGCGCGGGCGTAGTCGAGCGGCACGCCGCGGCCGTTGAAATAGAGCCAGCCGATCCAGTTCATGGCGTCGCGATTTCCCCGGGCGGCGGACTGCTCGAACAGCGGCCGCGCGCGGGCATAGTCGCGCGTGACGCCGCCGGTGCCGTTGGCGAATTTCAGCGCCTCCTGGTAGTCGGCGTCGGCGTCCGAGCGTTTGGCCTGCTCGACGCGATCCCGCTCGATGCGGTCGCGATCGGTCTCCGTCGGCCGCAAGGGTTCGCTCTTCTGCTGGCCGCGTTGCTCGCCCTTCTTGCGTTCCTCCTCGGCGCGCCGTGCTCGCTCCTGAGCTTCCTTGATGATCGCGTCCGCCTGCTTCTCCAGCGGATCGACTTTCTTGGCGGGCTCCTGGGTCTTGCGCTCGGGCGGGGGCGGGTTTGCAAGCAGGCCGCCCGACGTTGGTCCGGTGGTCACGTCCTTCTTGCCCGGGTCTTTGGTGTTGACTGCGATCGTATCGGGCACAGGCGCGGTGCGGCGGCTGCCGAGCTGATAGGCGCCGAACAGGCCCGTCATCACGAGCGCGCCGACGATGCCGGCGCCGACGAGCTTTGAGTGACCAGAGCCCGACTGCGGCACGTGTGGCGCCGTCATGGGTGCCGACCGCGCGACGTCTGCGGCCTGAGCGCCGACGGGCGTCGAGCGAATTGCCGCCTGGGTCGCGGCCTCGCTGCGCGCGCCGGGCAGCACCTGTGTGCGGGCGCGCTGCCAGGATTCGACCGCGCGACCGTCGCCAAACAGCATTTCCTTGAGTTCGGGGATCGACTGCGGGCGCTCCTTCGGGCGCACCGAGAGCGCTGCGTCGATGCCGGCAAGGAACCCGTAGCGATAGCGGTCGGCGCCGGCCTGCACGGCTGGCACCATAGTGTCCTCGAGCATGCGGGCCATGGCCTCGAGCGGCGGCGAACCGGTCGTCGCATGATAAAGCGTGGCACCCAGCGCGTAAATGTCAGTCCAGGGTCCTTGCAGTTTTCCGTCGGAGGCGTGCTGCTCCTGCGGCGAGTAGCCCTGCTTGATGATGCCGGTCAGCTGGCTGTTGGATTCGGCCATCACGCGCCGGGCCGCGCCGAAATCGAGCAGCACCGGGCTCATGTCACGGCGCAGGATGATGTTGTCGGGCGCGATGTCGCGATGCAGGAAGCTGGCCTTGTGCAGCACATCCAGGGCGTCGAGCAGGGGCCGCACGATGCCGTCGAGCTCCTCCTGCGTCGGCAGGCGGCCGAGCCCTTGCAGCCAGGCCTTGAGGCTTGATCCTTCCTCGAACTCCATCACCATGTAGGCTGTGCCGTGCGACTCGAACACGGAGAGCACGCGCACGATCGAGGGATGCTTGAACTGGGCAAGTGTGCGCGCCTCGCGCACGAAGCTCTGGCGCAGGCGCTCGAACAGGTCTCTGTCCTGGTCGTTCTTGGGGCGCACACTCATGGTGTTGTCGCGCGTGCCGAAGTCGGCTGGATAGTACTCCTTGAGCGCTACCGTGATGTTGAGGCCGATGTCGTGGGCGGCATACGTGATGCCGAAGCCGCCGGCGCCGATCACCCGCTCGATCAGGTACTTGCCGTCAAGCTCGGTGCCGGCGGGAAGAACGTGCCGATAGTCCATGGCAGACCTCGATACCCTGATGCGAACGCTAGACCGTCGGGCCAAGGCGCAAGAACTATGCCGCGCCCGGCATCCAGCGGGCCGTCGTCGATCGGTGCCCCCGGAGTTCCATGAACCATAGCCTAAAATTGCGTTCCTGGCGATACTGACCATTATTCAATTCTTCGTGGGCACCTCTTCGCTCTACACGGTAAATGGCGGCGGAACGGTTCGCCCAACTACACCTCAACGCTGAGCCCGAGCTTGTAGGCGCAGGTCGAGGTGCCCGCGAACAGGGCCGCCGTCTCGGCGGGGCTCGCGCGCCTAACCTAACCAAGTCCCACAGGGATGTTGCGGAGCGACGATTGGCAGCCTCGGCTCGAGCGGGGTGCTGCAGCCTTGGAACATCGTTGGCCCCCGAGCCTCACGACTTTGATTTCGCCTTGCCGTTTTTCTTGCGCTCGTCGGCGAACACGTCCTTGGCGCAGTAGATCGCCTCGCGGATCAGCGGCACGCCGACGTAGCCCGACATGTGGAGGAGAACCTCGACCAGCTCGTCCTCGGTCCAGCCCTCCTTCAGTGCAAAACGCAGGTGGATGTCGAGTTCGGCGTGCCGGCCCGTGGTGGCGTCGGTGATGACGCAGATCAGCGCCCGCGTCTTGAAGTCGAGCGTGGGCCGCGCCCACAGCGCGCCGAACACCGTTTCGGTCGCCAGATCGATGAATTTCTTGGTATGCGGGTCGGCCGCATACTCCTTCATGTTCTTCTCGAAATCCTCGTCGCCACGCAGCTTGCGCCGCACCGCCTCGCCCTTCTTGTAGAGATCGCTCTTGCCGTCCTTGGGCATGGTGGTCGCCTCCGCTGTTCATGGGTGAGGCTACTCGGTTGCGGCACAACCGCAAACCTGTATGAGAGCGGGACAAGGGGAACCGCACATGGCCAAGGCGACCGCGAAGACGTCCGCGAAAGCCGGCATTCTGCCGTCGCAGGCGATCCGCGCGCTGATCGAGTCGGGCGCTGTGAAGCCAGCCATGCCGGTGGTGGCCGGCCAGATCCAACCGGCGAGCCTCGATCTGCGATTGGGCGAGGTCGCCTATCGCGTGCGCGCAAGCTTCCTGCCGGGCCCAGGTCCTGCGGCCACCGTGGCGCAGAAACTGTCCGAGCTGTCGCTGCACACGGTCGATCTCTCGCACGGCGCCGTGCTCGAGACGGGATGCGTCTACGTCGTGCCGCTCCTCGAATCGCTGGCGCTGCCAGCCGACATCGCGGCGGCCGCCAACCCCAAGAGCTCGACTGGCCGCCTCGACGTGTTCACCCGCGTCATCGCCGACGGCGTCGAGGCCTTCGACACCGTGCCCGCCGGCTATGCGGGGCGCCTCTACGCCGAGATCTGCCCGCAGACCTTCCCGATCGTGGTGCGCCGCGGGTCCTATCTCTCGCAGCTGCGGTTCCGCACCGGCGATCCCATCGAGGACGACGCGAGCCTTGCCGCGCTGCATCAGAGTATGCGCCTCGTCTCGGGCGGCGCCGAGGACATCAAGGGCGGCATCGCGCTCTCGGTCGATCTCATAGGCGATGCGGCGGGCCTCGTCGGCTATCGCGCCAAGCGCCACACCGGCATCGTCGACGTGGACAAGCCCGGCGCCTGCGAAATCCTCGACTACTGGGAACCGATCCATGCGCGCGGTGGTCGTGCCGGAGGCGCGCAAACGGAGAGCAGGCGTTTGATTCTCGATCCCGACCAGTTCTATATCCTGGCCTCCAAGGAGGCCGTGCACGTGCCGCCCACGCACGCTGCCGAGATGATGCCGTTCAACCCGCTGGTCGGCGAGTTCCGCGTGCACTACGCCGGCTTCATGGATCCAGGCTTCGGCCACGCGCCCGCTGGCGGCACTGGTGCCCGCGTCGTGCTCGAGGTGCGCTCGCACAAGGTGCCGTTCATCCTCGAGGACGGGCAGATCATCGGCCGCCTCGTCTACGAGCGCATGCAGGAGACGCCCGAAATACTCTACGGCGCCGATCTCAAAAGCAACTACCAGGCGCAGGGCCTGAAGCTCTCCAAGCACTTCCGATGACGAGCGACCTGTCGACGACAGCATTTGTCGGGTACCTGGCCGCGACGACCCAGCGGCAACGCTTGCGCGCGCACTCGCTCGATTGGCTTGGTGCGGGCCTCGGCGCGAGCATGCTCCTCATGTGGATCGGCGCGGTGTTTCTCGATCCCGCGAGCGAGCGGGAAGACGGCGACGGCAGCCGGCCTACGCCCCACTCGGCCGACGCGACCACGCCCGAGACCGTGGTGGCGGGCTATGTGGGCGCTGCCCACACGCATGCGAGCGACATCCGCTTCCTCGCCCCGGGATCGACCGACCTCACCGTGCATGGCGTCGATTGGATGGGGCGGCCGTTCAAGAGCCCGATCTACTACGGCGCGCGCGCGATCCGCTGGCACGGCACGGGCGCGACCGGCACCATGCTGGATTTCACGCATTCCAAGGCGATCGCGCCGCCCGGCCAGACCGTGCGGCTCTCCGGCTCGCGCAATGGACGCGCCGCACCCGAGACGGGCCGTACCGGCGACCTCTTCAAGCACCTCGAGTTCAGCCATGGCCACAACATGCTGACGCTGAACCGGCTGTTGCGCGTCGGCCTGCCCACCGCCCGCGTCGCGCCCTATCTCGGCGCCGGCGCCGGCGTGAACCTGCCGCACACCGAGATCCAGTTCCTCGACGAGACAGAGCGTACTTACGAGTACCAGTACACCGGCCCCACGGGCCAGGTGCTGGTGGGCGTGGAGCTGCGCCTGCCGCGGTTGAGCCTGTTCGTCGAGTACAAGCTGTCGGTGTCGCACTATGCGGCGCCGCTCACGGGGCGCGACAACAAGGCGAGCTTTGGCTACTCGGATTTTTTCGTGCAGCTCGCTGGCTGGTGGCGCGGCGAGAAACCGAAGTACGGCACCGCCAGCACCTGGCTCGTCAGCCACAACGTGGTCGGCGGCGCCGGCGCCCGCATCGGCGCAGACGCGGCGGCCCCGTAATCCTGCCGTTTATGACGCGCCCAACCGTCGTACAATCCCCTCAGCCCCCGGTCCCTGTGCCAACCGCTCGGCGAGCACCGGCAGCAGATCGGCGAGCGCGGCTTGCAGCGTGAACGGCGGATTGAGCACGACGAGGCCGGAGCCGGCGAGCTTCTCGGCGTCGGCCAAGTGGCGCACGCGCAGCTCGACCAGCAGCAGCTTGGCAAGACCACCGCCGGCGAGCGCACGCACAAACCGGTCGTGCAGGCGCGCGTCCTTGATCGGAAACCACAAGACGTAAGTGCCGGTCGCGAACCGGTCCACGGCGTGGCCGAGACCCGCGACCAGCCGGTCGAGATCGCCCGCCGCCTCGAACGGCGGATCAACGAGGATCACGCCGCGCCGTTCCTTCGGTGGCAGCAGGGATCGCAGCGCCTGCCAGGCGTCGATCGCGAGCACCTTGGCGCGCAGATCGTGCTCGAGCACTGCCCGCAGCGCGCGGGTATCCTCGGGATGCAACTCGTTGGCGATGAGGCGGTCGTCGGGGCGCAGCGCCTCGAGCGCGATCATCGGCGACCCCGGATAGCGCGTGAGCACACCGTCCGGGTTCAACCGGCGCACGGTCGCGAGATAGGGCTCGATGATGTCCGCGGCGCGGGCCGGGAGCGGCGCGACGCCATCTCCGAGCAGCCGGCCGACACCGTCGCGCCATTCGCCGGTGCGCTGCGCCTCGTCTGCGTCGAGGCGGTACAGGCCGCGGCCGGCATGCGTGTCGATGACGCGGAACGGCGCAGGTTTCAGTTTCAGATGTGCGAGCACGAGCGCCAGAACGGCGTGCTTCAGCACGTCCGCGAAGTTGCCGGCATGAAAAGCGTGGCGGTAATTCATGCGCCACGCTTCGTGCAGGCCGCTGCTGGCGTCAAGCGTGGTCGAAACGACAGCCTTACGCCAGGAAACGTTACGTCAGTCCGGCCTCGGTCAGCTTCGACTCGAGCGCCTCGCGGTCGAACGGCTTCAGCATGTACTCGTCGGCGCCGGCAGCGATCGCCTTGGAAATCTCGATCGTGTCGTTCTCGGTCGTGCAGTAGAGCACGTACGGCTTGCGGTCGAGATTGGCCAAGCGGAGCGCGCCCAGGAACTCGAGGCCGCTCATCACCGGCATCTGCCAGTCGAGCAGCACCATGTCGGGTACGGCGCCCTTGCAGCGCTCGATCGCCTCCTGGCCGTTCTCGGCCTCGGTGACCTCGAAGTTCATCTTCTCGAGCATGCGGCGCGCCACCTTACGGATGACGTCGCTGTCGTCGACGATGAGGCAATGCTTCATGGGGCTGTCCCGTGCGCGCGAGATGTGAACTCATGCCGGGCACGCCCGCGTCATCCGCGCGCGCACGTCGGCCTCGCCGCAACCCTAAGCCGCAGTCGGTTAAGAAAGTCCTGACAGGCGACCCGGGATTGTTCGGAGTTGGCCGTCGCAAACTCACTCGAGCTTGATGTTGGCGCGTTTGACGAGGTCGGCGAACTTGGCGACTTCCGCCTCGAGCAGCGTCTTGAACTCGGCCGGCGTGTTGATCACGAGGTCGACGCCCATGTCCCGGGCCCGGGCGGTGAACTGCGGCGAGCGGGCAGCCTTGGCGAGCGCGTCATAGAACTTCGCGATGATGTCGTCGGGCACGCCTGCCGGGGCGATGAACCCGAACCACTCGACGCTGTCGAAGCCGGCGACCGTCTCGGCCACCGACGGCATGTCGGGGGCATAGGGGCTGCGCTGGCCGGCCGTCACCGCGATGCCGCGCAACCGCCCTTCCTTCACGTGCGGCAGCGTCGAGGAGATGTTGAGGATGCCGAGTTGGATCTGGCCCGACAGCAGATCGGTCAGCGCGGGGCCAGCGCCCCGGTAGGGCACGTTGGTGATATCGACGCCGGTGATGAGCTTCAGCTGCTCGAGCCCCAGATGCTGCTGGGTGCCCGACCCGGACGTCGCCGCCGCGATCTTGCCGGGGGAGGCCTTGGCCGCCGCGATGATCTCGGCGAGCGACTTGTAGGGGCTCGAGGGATGCACGAGCCAAACGTTGGTGGCGCGAAACAGGATGGTGACTGGCTTCACGTCCTTCAGGGCATCGAACGGCATCGACTTGTTGAGCGCCGGGTTGGAGGCCAGCGACGACACGGTCATGCCGAAGGTGTGCCCGTCGGGCGCCGAACGCACCATCTGCTCGGTGCCGACGATGCCACCACCACCGCCCTTGTTCTCGATCACGATCGGCTGGCCAAGCGATTCCGTGAGCAGCGGCTGCAGATGCCGGGCGGCGATGTCGGCGCCGCCGCCGGCGGCGAACGGCACGATGATCCGGATGGGCTTGGATGGCCAGGGCGCCTGTGCAAGCGCACTGCCTGCAAGGCTGGTCAGAGCAAGCGTTGCTGCCGCCACGATGGCGATGATCTTGGACATCGTGTCACTCCAATGCAGCTACCGCAGTGAAACGGCACTTGCGCGACTACAGCCAGCGCTTGCGGCGCTTGTAGTGCTTGACGTCGCGGTAGGACTTGCGGCTGCCGGTCTCGTTGAGGCCCAGATAGAACTCGCGGATGTCGGAGTTCTCGCGCAATTGCGCAGCCGACCCCTCGAGCACGATGCGGCCGTTCTCCATGACATAGCCGTGCTCGGCGACGCCGAGCGCCATGTTGGCGTTCTGCTCGACGAGCAGCACGGAGAGCTTCTCCTGGTCGACCAGCCGCTTGATGATGCCGAAGATCTCCTCGACCAGCATCGGAGCGAGACCCAGCGAGGGCTCGTCGAGCAGCACGACCTTCGGGTTCGACATCAACGCGCGGCCGATCACCAGCATCTGCTGCTCGCCGCCGGACAGGTAGCCGGCTTGCTGGCCACGCCGCTCCTTGATGCGCGGAAAGTAGGTGAACACCCGTTCGATGCCGTCGCGGACCTTGGTCATATCGGCCTGGATGTGGGCGCCGGCGATCAGGTTCTCCTCGCAGGTGAGGCTCTCGAACACGCGGCGGCCCTCGAACACCTGGGCGATGCCGAGCTGGGTGACATTGAAGGCGCGCGTACCGTCGATGCGCTTTCCCTCTAGTGTGATGGAGCCTTTGGTGATGTTGCCGCGCTCGTTGAAGAGGATGCCGGAGATCGCCTTCAGCGTCGTCGACTTGCCCGCGCCGTTGGCGCCGAGCAGGGTAGTGATCGAGCCCTTCTTGACGTCGATCGAGACGCCGCGCAGCACGAGGATCACGTTGTCGTAGACAACCTCGATGTTATTGACGGCGAGCATCGTGTCGGCCGCCTGGCCGGCAGTCGCCGGGGTCGCCATGTCCTGCATCGGTCGGATCCTAGCGTCGGGATGAATGGTGCGGGCGGCAGCACGCGCCGCCGCCCGCCGCCGTGACGTCACTTCTTGGCGTCTTCCGCCAGATGCTTCTTGATCACGTCGCGGTAGGCCGTCTGCCACTCGGTGGTCTTGACGAACTTGCCGCCCTTGACCGACCAAACCTGCACCCAGCCGCCACCCTCGTGATCCTCCGCCGTGATGGCGAGGGGAGGAGCGAGGCCGCCGAGCGTGAAGTCCTTGATCTTCTCGAAGCCGTCACGCACGTCTTGGCTCGTCGGCTTCTGGCCGCCCTTCGCTTTGACCGCCTGTCGGATGCCCTCGAGCTGAATCGCCGCCTGGTACACACCGCGGTTGTACATCACGGAGTTCTCCATCTCCTTGGTGGGCTTGCCGCCCTTCATGGCGATGATGTCCTTGATGACCTGGAAGTCAGCCCCGACGCCGGCGTACTGCAGCGTGTGGTAGCCCTCGGCGATGCCCCAGCCGCCAGCGGCGAGGATGTCGGCCTCGGACCCGGCCCACACGAAGCCGACGACCTT